>NZ_LBNA01000045.1:0-107193 GCF_001005515.1 Acinetobacter sp. Ag2 | reverse complement strand
TTAAAAGTCATGAATAAAAAGCAAATAAAAACCAATCAACATGAGTGGTTGTGATTTGCTTTTACTTATTGCTCAGTCTTTAAGTGATAACAACAGACTTGAATGTTCAATGTAAAATTTTAAACCTGCCTAGCGAATTTCATCTTCAGCATTTAGTCTTGCAACACCTTGCGCATTGGTCAGTCGCTGCTGAACTTTAATACGATCGACCATTTTTTCAAGTACTTCAACCAGCTCTGGATACTCAAAGTTTTGCACTTCTTCTAAATTAAGCACCAAATGAAAACCTTTATATTCATAGTCAAACCATTGCTGATTTTCATTTTTACTGGCTGAGTATTTCTCCATGACCTGCCAAGTTCTCACTTTACCTTGAATACCTTTTAATTCAATTGGTGATTTTGGCGCACAGAGATAATCATTTTTAATCAATTTATAGGTTTCATCTGAAACAAGAATTTCATCAATATCCGCAGCGTACTGTAAACGCGCTGCCAAATTTGCATCGCGACCAACAATTGTATAAGCCATACGATGTACAGCACCGTAATTTCCAACGTGACAATAGCCTGTACTTACCCCCATACGAATATGCAATGGCGCATAGCCCATTTTCACCCAACGTTCACGTAGAAACTTCATTTGCTGTCGCATGGCAATTGCCATATCGATGCAGTTTTTAGCATCCTGTTCCACACCTTGTGAATCTGGATCACCAAAGAAAATCAGAATCGCATCGCCCATGAATTTATCAATGGTCGCACCATATTGCTTGGCAATTTCAGTCATATGACTAAGATAATCATTGAGTACAAATGCCAAATCATCAGGAATTAATGTTTCTGATAGCTCAGTAAAGCCCTGAATATCTGAAAAGAAAACAGTGATCTTTTTACGTTTATATTCAATTTTCGCTTCGGTATCGCCACGCATGATCGCTTGCCAAAGCTGCAATGGAGCATAGCGACTGAGTTGATTTGACAACTCAATATAGCGATTCATTTCATTAAAATAGGTATTTTTTTTGATTTCTACACTTTTAATACGACGATTTTGATAATAATTACCGATATTAACAAACAAAATAATTCCAATAAAAGACAGCACAGAAAGTTCAGGGCTGGTTTGCTGGAAATAATCGTAAAAGCCAAAAATGAAAATAATATTGGTATAGAAAACAATAAAAGCAATCAAGATAGCCAAAGAAGCCATCATGAAAGAAATTTTACTGTTGATGGCGGTATAGATCAGCGCAAATAAAAGTACAAAAGAAACAACTAGGCTTAAATGTACTGCTGCTAGTGCTGTCGAAACAACAATAACATCCACCAAAAAATAGATATTTTTACGGATTTTTGAGCCGTATGAATATTCCAGCCATCGAGAAAATTTGGGGCTGGCTAAGAAAATAAAACCAATAAAAAAGGGAACATAGAACTGATAGTTAGCAACAGGAGAAGTAAAATAATAAATGATAACAAGCAGTGCAATAATCAAATATCCCATAAAGCGCTGGAATATTTCAAATTGCTTAGGCTCTTTATCTAACATACGTTCAAATGGCAAAATATTTTACCTCGAATGTCATTTTATTAAACACTTCCCTTGTGCTGTTTTAAAAACTTAGTCCATACGCCAATCAAACGGCATATCACCTTGACCACGCAATGCCAACATTAATGTCTGACGCATATGTGCCAACACTTCATTGGTATATGGAACAGCTTGTAAACCAAATACAGGCTTAGGCCAAGCTACATCATTTTGATAACGCACGACATGATGAAAATGCAATTGTGGGACCATATTACCCAATGCAGCCACATTCATCTTGTCAGCGCGGAAAACACGTGACAGTTGACTAGATAACCAGCTCGACTCACGCAAAAACTGTTCTTGATCAGCTTGACTCAATTCATATAATTCAGTGATACCAGGTACACGTGGAATAAGAATTAACCACGGAAATTGCATATCATTCATTAAACGACATGTTGAAAGCGGAAAGTCGCCTACAAAAAAAGTATCTTGAGCAAGTTGTGGATGCAAACTAAACATATCTTTATAAATGACGCAAAATTAAAAGGATGGCTAATACTAACACATCGGTTTTCGTGTGAATATTGGTTATCTCGTGTTTCGGTACAAATAAACACAGTTTGCTTTGAACCTGATCACAATTACACTTTATAGAATCATTGTTTTTTTTCAAGATCATCTCTGAAAAAATTTCATGATTTTTTCTCAGTTCTGAATAAAGATTATTCATCTTCAACATATTGATAAATTAACGCTTTAATTCAGCAAGCAAGTTATTCAATAAATCTTGCACAAACTGAATGCGCTTCTCATATTCTTCCAACATCACCATCACTTTCAGACGTTGACCACCTTCCATACGGTACCAGGTCGGATGTTTTTGCATCATTTGAATGATACTGATTGCTTGCACGGGTGTATCAGGTGAAAATTCAATCACCCCACCATGTGCCCCGATATCAATTTTGGTGATTTCTAACTGCTCTGCCTTGATACGGATTTGATGCACACTAAATAACTGCTTGACGGGCTGTGGTGGCACACCGAAACGGTCTATCAGCTCCATCCGAATATTGTCTAATTTGTCGGCTGTATCTGTATTACTGATCCGTTTGTAGAACATCAGTCGTTGATGTACATCACCTAAGTATTCATCAGGTATTAATGCTGGCATGTGTAAAGTAATTTCAGAGGTGAGCGAAAGTGGTGTATCAAAATTAGGCGTTTTACCTTGTTGAATTGCTTTCGTCGCTTTGGCCAACATTTCCATATATAAACTATAACCGATAGCATTCATTGAACCACTTTGTTGTTCACCCAGTAACTCACCAGCGCCACGTATTTCTAAATCCTCAGTCGCTAACATAAAACCAGCACCAAGATTTGATGCTCTTGAAATTGCGTCTAAACGTTTTTCTGCATCACCTTTTAGACCTTTAAGCGAAGGTACCATCAAATATGCATACGCTTGATGATGTGAGCGCCCTACACGACCACGCAGCTGATGTAATTGTGCAAGCCCTAGCTTGTCAGCACGTTCAATGATAATCGTATTGGCATTCGGGACATCAATTCCCGTTTCAATAATGGTCGAACACACCAAGACATTATATTCTTTATGATAAAACTGCTGCATGACTTGTTCTAATTCACGCTCACGCATTTGACCATGTGCAACAGCGACACGTGCCTCAGGAACCAATTGACGAATATTCTCTGCAGCACGTTCAATGGTATCTACTTCATTATGTAAGATGTAGACCTGACCGCCACGAAGCAATTCACGCAAAATTGCTTCCTTCATGGTTTCATTAGTTTGCTCATTGACAAAAGTTTTCACAGCTAAACGGCGTGCGGGTGGCGTTGCAATGATCGAAAGATCACGCATTCCCCCAAATGCCATATTCAGCGTCCGCGGAATCGGTGTAGCTGTCAATGTCAGCATATCCACATCAGCACGCATGGCTTTAATGCGCTCTTTATCTCGCACACCAAAACGATGCTCTTCATCCACAATCATCAAACCTAAGTTTTTGAATTGCACATTTTCCTGAAGAATTTTGTGGGTTCCAATGACAATATCAACTTTTCCCTCGACCAAATCCTCAATTGTTTTGACATGACTTTTACTGGTACCAAAACGTGAAAGTACTTCAACACGGATGGGCCAATCAGCAAATCGGTCTTTAAAGGATTCATAATGTTGTTGTGCCAACAATGTGGTTGGAACAAGAACCGCCACTTGTCGATTGTTCTGAACGGCAACAAAGGCTGCTCGCATCGCAACTTCTGTTTTACCAAATCCCACATCACCACAGACCAAGCGATCCATCGGTTTGGCTTGTTGCATATCATACAATGTTGCTTCAATTGCATTGGCTTGATCTAGCGTTTCTTCATAGGCAAAGCCACTGGAAAACTGCATATATGCACTTTGATCTAATTCAAAACTGATACCCGGTTTTGACTGGCGTCTCGCTTGAATATGTAATAATTCAGCAGCGACATCGTGAATTTGTTCGAGGGCTTTTCGTTTCGCTTTGTTCCATGCATCAGTTCCAAGCTTATGCAAAGGTGCTAAGTCTGGATCACCACCACTAAAACGACTAATAAGATGTAGATTTGTCACAGGCACATAAACTTTTGCATCATCTGCATAGTTGAGTTGCAAAAACTCATAATCCTGATCATCGATATTCAGTGTAACCAAACCCGCATAACGACCAACACCATGATCGATATGAACCACAGGTGCCCCAATATTCAGTTCAGTCAAACTTCGAATCAAAAACTCTTCTGAAACTTCCTGTTGACGCTTACGACGGCGCTGTACAACGCGATGTTCATAAAGCTGATTTTCAGAAATTACCGACAACTCATCACTAATCACTAGACCACGGTCTAAAGGCGCGTTAGTGATCGCAACGGAAAAATTTGATTGCTGAAAAATTTGGAAATTCTCTACAACAGGAATTTCCCCTAAACTTGCTCTTAACGCATCTTTTAAGGTTTCACGACGTCCAGCACTTTCGGCCACCAATAACACAGGATGATTGGCATCATCGACATATTGCTTGACGACCTTAAAAGGTTGCTCTTGCTTCGGATCAACAGGTAATTTTGGCGGTATTTCAACAGATAAATTAATACAGCCTGCTTTTAATTCAATCTGCTCTGTAGACGCAATAATTCTTGCAAATTGATTCAACTGTTCAAACAGCTGATTGGGTTGTATAAAAATTTCTTCAGGTGGCAGCAATGGCTGATCAATATTGTGCCGTCTATCTTCATAACGACGCATGACATCTGCCCAAAACTGAATTAAACCGTCCTCAATATACTTATCTGTAATGACAATTGCATTGCTTGGTAAGTACGATGTCAAACAACTTTGTGTCTGCATTGCAGTTTGGGTAAAAAATAATGGAAAATAAAAGTCTAATCCTGGCGATGCAATTCCCTCTAATACATCTTGATAAATTGGATTTTTCTTAGGATTTGCTGTTGGAAAGCTTTCCGCATAGCGATCTCTAAATATAGAGCGTGCTTCTTTTAAAGGAAATTCTTTTGCGGGTAATACAGTGAAATGCTCAAGTTTTGTTGTGGTTCTTTGGGTCTCAGGATCAAAAAATTTTAAACTGTCGATTTCATCATCAAACAGATCTATACGAATCGGTGCACTTTGCCCAGATGCATAGATATCCATGATGCTACCGCGTACCGCAAACTCACCGTGATCATAAACCGTATCGACCAAATGGTAACCTGCTTGAACTAGTTTTAATTTTTGTTGTTCTAAATCAAACTTCTGACCAACCTTAATATCGAAATGTTCCCCTAAAATCCATGATGTGGGTGCAACACGCTGTGCCAAAGTTGTAGCAGACACCAATAAAATACCTTTTGGGGGCATATTGGCAAGAATAGACAGCCGTTCAGACACAATATCTTGATGAGGTGATAAACGATCATATGGCAATATTTCCCAATCCGGAAAAATTGTCGGTTTAACACCATAAAATTCAAGTTCACTTTCAAGTTGTGTTAAGTGCTGATTATTACGCGCGACCAGCACAAACAGTTGCTCATACTTCTCCGTTATTTCCTTAAAAAGTAAGGCAGCAGAAGAACCCAGCATTGTACCAATCCAGCGCTTTTCGCCTGCTTTCAATTGTTTTAAATTAAGGTCAGAGATTTCTTGTTTAAACATATTTGTATCGGGTCTAAAAGACATAAGCAATAGTTTAACATGATGACTTTGTTGAGTTCAGTGATTTTATTTGTTCAATTTATTTGGCTGATGACTAAATACGACTAATTTCCCATCAGGATAAAACCCACGCCAACCACAAGGCAGACCGCCTGCATAATAAACCTGTAAAATCTCTTGCCAAATCGGTGGAAAATAGCCATTTGCATAACAATTAAAAATATAACCGATATCATGCATGATTAATTCGTGAGCTATTCCTATTCCATCAAATGTTGTCCACTTTTCAAGTAATCCATTCAAATTTTTTGTGAACAAATCGTAATAGTTATTTTGCTGTAATTGATAATCAATTCTTGAATTCAATTTCCAATCAAAATCTTCTGGAAACTGTGAGTCAATGACTGTTTCCCAATCTGTAAATTTCTCCCAACTATTGTCCGTTGCAAAATCCATCGCTAAGCTAATGTCTGAAGTAATAAAATAATCTTTATTCGATGTATAAGGTTGACTAAAAAAATTATCACCCTCTAGAAATTGAATAAATTCTCCAGCTAGCTCAACAACTTCAACCCAATTATTTGCAATTAACATTAGGGTCTGTGGACAATTCGTCTATGTTTGCGACTATGTGTGTTTTTTAGACGATTCTAGGCGCGAAATACGAAATTTAGTCATTCTAAATAAGTAGTTCGTAACGACGAAGCTACAAAAAACACGCTAGTCCCGAAGGGTTGTGGCTAAAATTATCTCAGGCTACGTTATGAAACTTAAAAATAGTCTCGCTATTCTCTTCATTTCATGCCTTGCCTGCTCAATTTTAACCTACAACGCAAGCCATTTATGAAATGTCCACAGACCCTATCAATCTTTTCCGGTTCTTGTCATCATTAAAAAAACTTTCCGCACATACTTCAAATCATTTATCTGTATCTATGAATATACATTTTGCGAAAAGTTAATAATCGTCATGGAGCCTAACATTTGTATAATGATTTATTTTTCTCTTTTAAATTCTTTATAGTAATCATTTAGTTTCCGAACAATTTCTTTAAACTGCTTTAGATTTTCTTCAGTATTGCCTAATCTAGCGACATAACGACCAGAGGCAATTTCTAAATCAATCTTTTCATTGATCAAGATTGCTTTATAAAACAGTGCCTGCAAATCATCAAAATTATTCAGTTTACGATTAGAAAAGTATTCAAGTCGTTCCGCCAATTCTGTATTTAAAACTATACCATCAACAACAAAACCATTTTCAGCATCAATTTGAATATGATGTTGTTGTAAAAAAGCTTGTTCCGCTGAGTTTCTATTGTTTTTAAATAAAGCTGCTATCTTCGTTAACATGTTTAAAACTCAACCCATAAACAATACAAACCAGTATCTTAACAAATTCAGCTAGAAATCGCTGTAAGAAGGACGTTTTCACGCCCTTCTTTGCTCATACCAATTAATGATTTATTCATCTCCCAAGTCATCTAAGAAATCTACGGTAGGTACAAAGAAAAGTGTTCCTGTTACAGCCGTACTAAAATCAAGCAGACGATCTAAATTTCCTTCATCATCCCCTTGAAACATATGCTCCAACATTTGTCGAGTGACGCTAAATTTTCGGGCATAACCAATAAAGAAAGTACCATATTCGTTCTTAGATGGATTGGAAAAAGGCATATTTGCACGCATGATTTTTAATTCATTGCCTTGTTCATCATGCGCCTTACTGACCACATTGTGTGCTGTTTTGGGTTTGACATCATCCCCCAACTCAACATCGTTAAACTTTTTCCGTCCAATCACTTTTTCTTGTTCTTCATCACTTAGCTCTCGCCACTTATCCATATCGTGCATATATTTTTGAATGAAGGCATAACTGCCACCTTTAAATAATGGATCTTCATTACCCACTAAAGCGTATTCTGCGGAAATTTCCGTTTCAGGATTTTCAGTACCATCCACAAAGCCAATAATCGCACGACCATCAAAATATCGAAAACCATTCACCTCATCAATCGGATAACTCACCTCTTTTAATTCAGTATTGATGATATCCGCCAGTTCAAAACATAATGCTTGGCGATTTGCACGGATATGAAAGAATAAGTCTCCATCAGTAGATACCGCAGTGTATTTAGGTCCTTGTATTTCTTTAAACGTCTCTAATTCTTGTGGCTTAGGGTGATTTGGAAATAAACAATCCCAAGCACGTGCACCAAATCCTAATACAGCACTAAATTGTTCATCAGGATAACGGTTGCTTAAACTACGTGTTAATGCAGAAAAGTTAGCTGCGAAATCAATCACCGTATCGACAACCTCAGCCCCTTGTTTTAAACCCAATACAATAAATAAAGCATTTTCTCCTGGGCGATTTATCACAGGTTGAATTCGAGTTAAAGTCATTCCAGTTCTCATGTATATTTTATTAGTGACAATCTATCATAGACTGATTTTAAGCTTAAGTTTTATCCGTGTAATCATGATATTTTTCTATGGAATTGATGGTTTAGACAACAACAAAAAAGCATAGTTCACATATTTAAAAACAAAAACAACTCGCTAATCACATAAGATGCTGATGAATGGTGTTTTCAATCCTTTTGCTATCGGTATGCATAAATCTTAAAACTACCGTTGTGTTCATATTCCTGATACATCACATTCAAACTTTTCAAAATATTTCGAAATTGATCAGTCTGATCTAAAATTTTGTCAGCAATTAAATGTCCTTGATGTTCACTTAACATCGGTTTTACAATCAGATATTCAATACTGTTAAAAATAGGCATGCCTTCTTGATAAAATGATTGCCAATCCCCAAAGTACCACGGGACTGTATTTAAGAATTGTGTTTCCGTATTTTGATCAATTGGATCTTTGAGCAGTTTCGTCATAAAAGCAGGTGGAAAATCCAAGCGATTGATGGCATCTAGAAGTCTGATCCATTTTGAATCACTCATATAGGATGCCAACTGTCGCTGCTGTACAATTTCTCGGATCTTCAAAACCTGCTTTTTATAATTAGAATCATTTTTCAATGCATCTATATGATACTGATATTCGATATAATTTTCAGGGATACCCACATTACACTCTTTACACAAAGCAGCTTAAATCAGGTGCTTTAGTTATGTTAACTCGCCATATTGCTTTTGCAAATAATTCACAATTGACTCAGATTCAAACAATTTTGCGCCTGTATTTGGATCTTCCAAATAAGGTACTTGAATGTCCTGCTTAACTCTGCCCATGACAGGAACAATTTTTTCACGCTTTCCACCCTTTAGTGGTACATATTTACCTGGTTTTAAACGTAAAGCTGCTGGACCTTGGTCTTGCCAACATTCTTTTGCAACATTGTGGAATACAAATGGAATTTCCAGTTCTGTTAATACCCCCCGCACGATACGCGTGTATGGGCTTGCTTCAAAACCCCACAAGTCGAGTAATTTTTCAGGCGCAGCACGATCAATAATTTTTGGATTTACCCATACACCACGTGCGCCATTAATAACGGTTCCCACCAAAGCAAGCACTGGATATTTCGGATAATGTGCGTATTTCTTTGGAGTTTTACCACTTTTACCATAATGTTTGAATAAGTAATCAATAATAGCCACTGATTCATACATGGCTGTTCCAGTATTTTCATCCACAAAATAAGGAAAACGTAACTTGCCACCATTTTCTTTGACAATCTTACGGTATTTATTTCCACCTTTAGGACATGGATAAACTTCATAGTCCAAGTTCAGCAAAGTTAGAACTTCTCGCACACGGCGGCAAAATGGAGAACCTTCAAACTCATAGAGCTTTAAGGCTTTTTGAGGTTGATTCGGAAATGCTGTTCCAGTCACTCCGCGTCCTCCAGCAGTCAGCGTTGAAGCTAATGCTTGTACAACTTTAATTTGATGATGCACCATTTTGCTACCCTCGAGCAGTCACTCTATATTTTTTATAGAGCGCCTATAAATCCAATAGTTTTTCTTTTGAAACCACAATTCCGTTGTTGTCTGCATAAACATAATCACCAGAATTAAAGCTTACACTGCCAAAATATAGTGGAAGATCAACTTCGCCTATGCCCTTACGATGACTTTTTTGCGGAATTGAAGCCAATGCATGCACCCCCAAATCAAGCTCAGCAAGGGCATCTACATCACGAACACAGCCATAAATAATGACGCCATTCCAGTGATGTTTTACCGCAGATTCAGCAATCATATCGCCCATTAATGCACAACGCATGGATGCACCGCCATCCACAACCAAGACTTTACCAGCGCCCTCTGTCGCCAATAACTCTTTTACACGAGAATTATCTTCAAAGCATTTCACTGTTACGATTTGACCGCCAAACGTTTTGCGTGCCCCATAACTTTTAAAGAACTTGCCATCTAATGAAGGGATCAGCGTTTGAATTTCTTTATCTGGATTGTCATCAAGTAAATCACAAGTTACAAAAGGTACTGTTGTCACGTTAGTTCTCCCTAATTAGGCATTTTGTATGTGTAAATTATCATAAATTTCAATTTTCTGAGTTTGCGTTTGTGCAGCCTCGACCATAGTATGAGCCACTTGCTGTGCTGTCACTGGCTTATATTTAAAAGAATTAGGTACCCAGTGTGAAAATCGTCTATAAAGCTTTTGTGACACATCCTCAAAAAATCTTTTTTCATTTCTTTCACCCAACAATAAAGATGGTCGAATAATTGAAAAGCGATATAAATCTAGTTTCTGAATATAGGTCTCAAGTTCGCCCTTTACCCTGTTATAAAAAATTGGTGAACCCGCATTTGCGCCCATAGCACTGACTAAAATTAAATGTGTTTCTGTTGTTTCAAATAAATCTGCAAAGTGCGCATTAATTTCAAAATCAATATTGTAAAAAGCTTCTTTAGAGCCTGCTTTTTTGATGGTAGACCCTAAGCAACTAAAGGCATGACTATAGCCATTCACATCTTGATCATTTAATAACAGAAAATCCTCTAAGACGAATTGCTCAACTTTTTTGTATGGGTTAAATTCAGCAATTTGTCGACGAACAATCACGGTAATTTTTTCACATTCTGCAAGCGAATTAAGTTGCTCAATTAAACATTGACCGACTAAACCTGTTGCTCCAATCACAATCGCATTTTTTATCGAATTAGTCATTTTTTAAACAATCTCCTAGATTTACTACTAATCTAACGTTTTATTTCAAATTTTTCTTCAACAAAAATGTTGTCAAAGCATGTCAAGACTTGACTTTGCCGACCTCTTTAATCACAATATGGCACTTGTTTACGGGCTGGTGATAATCCTCTGATGTTGGTTTTCAGATGTGATTTCAGCCCGCCCAGACCAATCTAATCAAGGAGTGCACGAGTGGCAAACTCTGCTCAAGCAAAAAAACGTGCTCGTCAAAACGTTAAAGCACGTAAACACAACGCAAGCTTGCGTTCTATGGTACGTACTTATATCAAACGCACAATCGCTGCAATCGCTACTGGTGAATATGCTGCTGCAACTGAAGCTTATAAAGCTGCAGTTCCAGTAATTGACCGTATGGCTGATAAAGGTATCATCCATAAAAACAAAGCTGCTCGTCATAAGAGCCGTTTAAATGCACAAGTTAAAGCTTTAGCTAACTAATTTATGCATGTAAAAAAAGCCCTTTACAGGGCTTTTTTTGTACCTAAAACTCAATAACTTACACAAGGTATCTACAATATTTTTGAATAAATCAAATGGACTTTATTTTTTTCAAGATCAGGTATTGACTATCTGCTTATATAGCATTTAGGTCAATTAAATGTTCTTCAATAAATGCTTGTTGCTCTGCAGTGAACTTTGACATATTTCCTTCTGCAAAACTCAAGCCCCCACCTTATAAGCCATTTATCTAAATTAAAGCTTATTAGCTTTTCTATCTCTGAGAGCTATCACATTCTCTTTAAAAAAGGCAATTATTATTTCTACTCACGCCTTAACATGATGTGAAATCAAAACTGTTGCTGTTGACAATATTCCTTCCTGACGCCCTGTAAAACCTAATTTTTCTGTGGTTGTTGCTTTCACACTAATTTGAGTTACTTCAACATCCAACACATCAGCGATACTTTGACGCATTTCCAAATTGTGCTTGGCTAATTTTGGACGCTCACAAGCAACCGTAATATCGGCATTATTCAACACATAGCCACGATCCAAAACCAATTGATAAACGTGTTTTAATAATTTTCGGCTATCTGCCCCCTTAAATTCTGCATCCGTATCAGGAAAATGCTGCCCAATATCACCAAGCGCCAACGCGCCTAACAAGGCATCACACAATGCATGAAGTACCACATCACCATCTGAATGTGCTTTTAAGCCATGAGTATGAGGAATTTGAATACCTGCCAAAGTGACAAAGTTACCTTCTTCAAAGGCGTGTACATCCATTCCTTGCCCTATACGAATCGGTATGCTCATTTTCAACTCCCTTTATGCAGTTTTTAAGTTGTAAAAATCTTGTATTCGTACTTTCTCTTTCGCTATAGTACGTATGCAAACATTGTGAAAGTATAAGCGATCATGCTGTTGAATACAGAATTTAATCAAATTAAAACACTTTTATCTGGTCTCATTTTGAGCTGTATCAGCACGTCTGCTGTTTATGCACTCCCGATTGACTGCAAACATGAAGACTCTGCTTTATTAAAGAAACTGTGTAGTACACCCTACAAAGAACTTCGTGGTCAGCTTAATGAAAGTTACCTCACCACCTATCTGGTCACTGATGCGCCTGTACGCTTAGTCAATGATACCCATCAATTATGGCTTAACCGTTTAAGCCAATGTAAAACTTCAGATTGCCTCAAACAACAGTTTGATATTCGCCTTGAAGATTTAAACTTTTACACATCAATGAATCAAAGCCTTACACAGCACTTTATTAAATATGAACATGGAAAAATTGCAAAACAACCGATTCATTTGCAAATACACCAATTAAGTAAGGATCGCATTAAAGTTGAAGGGATTGCATACCGCAATCCCAATAATCGCAAAGAAGCTCAAACCGTTTCATTGCTGGCATATACGACCCCTGAAAAAAAGAATGAAATCTTAGACAACGAACACGACTGTAAATACACATTAAACTTCCAAAAAGCGATTTTATCTGTTTCCACACAACAAAAAGGTTGTGAACGTTTTAGTGGTATCTATCGCCTTTATGATTAGCAATTAAAACACGATCAGGAGAAAATAATGAATATAAAACTTGAGCTTGATCCAGAAAAATTAGCGATATTATCAGAATGCATACAAAACTATGATGTGGGTTCAGACCAAGATGAATGGCCGAATAATATTCTTTCACGTTTTACCCAAGTCTATAATGATGGAACGATTACAAAACATCCAACACGTCTAAATCACATAATTGATGAGAACGAATTAGCGTTGTGCCAAAAGCTCAGTACTCAAATTACCAAGATTATGGCAAATGTAGAAGTTGGCATGGGATCAAATTCTGGTGATTATTTTCAAGCATTTTATATCGCCTATGCAAATGGTTTAAGCAATAAGACAATTAGCGCTGAGCTCATTCAACACGCATTTGCCAATACGATTTTTCCGCTTGCAACAATTACGGTAGAACCATTCACTACGAATACAATATGGTGGAATGAAGTTGAGCAAGATGGTGAAGGATCACCTGAAAGTTATTTTGAACCTTGGCAAAATATGCGAGCTTGGTTTGCTCAACAACAAGATTTTATTGACTCCGCCTTTATCCGTATCGGTGATGCCACATTATTAGAGCAAATTGATGATAAAAACTATCCCAAAGGAACAGTGATTACGGGTTGTGTATTACCAAGGCTTGCCTTAGGTTTAACAACCAATGGGAGCTTAATAGGGTTGTTTGGTTATGTTGTCCAAACTTAGTTTTTTCTAACATATTCAACCAAACTTGGGCGATATTTAACATGGATAAAAAATTTATTTCGCTACTATTACGTAATCAATTCTATCCACTTTTAAAAGCACAAGGCTTTACCAAAAAAGCTGATGTATTCTGGCAAGTGGATGGTGAAGTGATTCGAATTGTTGATATTCAGCATTTCAAAAAAAGACACTGTTTTCAAATTAATCTAGGCATACATCTTATTCCATTAGGTGAATATGTAATGGGTTGTACGGGGAGACGCTTAGAGTTTGAAAAAATGCGTGATTATGACTGTGCATGGCGTGGTTCAATTATTTCTGGTTTAGTGAATGACTATGATAGTGATTGGTCATATACCCAATCAGAGCAAGATGCGATTCAAATGGTTGAATTTTTAGTTTCTGAATGGAATCGCCAAAGTCAGCTTTTTTTTGGAGAAATGGCACAATGGCCAGAAGATTTCATCAAAAAGGCAACACAGGCAATCAAAGAACCTTTACATCCAAGTGAAATGTGTACTTTATGCTATGTCTCTGCTGCAGCAGGTGATTTGGAACTGGTAAAAGATTTAGCAGAAGTTGCACTTCCCTCTGTCCCTGAGCGTGCAACATCCTTAAAAGCCCGTTTAGAAGCTTTCCTTCAAGATCCAAGTTTGGCTATTCCGCAAATTACCCAATGAATCTCTAAATTCAAACTCAGTGTTTATTCATCAAATTGAAATATTTGTTATATTTTCTAACAACTTTAAATATACGATTTAAATCATTACACTTTATTTCCCGCCCCATTTCACTTATATATAAGTATATATAAATAGTCTGATGACATATTTGTTGTAAATACCGAACACCAAATGATAGAGGATAAAAGGTGTTGCTATGGATTTGAACATGTATATCACCAATAAGTTTAAGAATTTCAATGAGTTTCTAGAAACTCATTGGCACGACTACCCCAATAAATACAAAGAGATTCAAACCTTACTTTTTTTTCAGGCTTACACCACTACCCCATTTTCTGATAAATTTGAAATCAACATTTACCAAGCTTTAAAATATCCAACACTTAGATATTATTTCCAACTAATTGAAAAATATATTAATACTCCGCCGAAGCAACTTTTTCCAAGCTCATTTCATCGCCCTTATGAACACATTTTAAATGAATTAAAATACTTGAGTTTTTATCAGGACTCTTTTGAGGTTCATAAAAAATTAGAAAAAATTAGAGATACCTTCAATAAAATTTCCATTCCTGTTTCAAGCCATGACATTTATAGAGACATTTTGCAGCAACTTAGCGCGAGCTTTGAATATATTGCAGACCCCAAAGTTGCAAATGAGCTAAAAACCAAACTGATTTATCAATGGCAAGATATTCATAATTTAGAAACCGTAACGGCTTATAAATCATTAGAAAAAATTAAAAATACTTTAAAAAATTATCAACAGATTGCTCACTCTGACTTCTATTTGAATCTGATACAACTGGGTGAAAATCAAAGGGTCGAATTTAAAGAGCGCACTACAGATTTACTCACCAATCGTAAATCTGACAAATGGGTGAAAGCCTGTTTTGCCTTTATGAATACAAGAAATGGTTATGTGTTTATTGGGGTAGCTGATGATCTAAAAATCGTGGGGGTTGAACAGGAACTTGCTGAACATTTTAATGATTCACTTGATTTAATGAAAAGAAGTTTGATTGATAAACTTGCCCATGAAAGCAATAAAATCTCAAATATTTACACGACTTTGGAAGAAATACAGATTCAAGGAAAAACTATATTGGTGTTCAAATGTAATAAGTCCGATCGCCCTTTATACTATAAAGGTGAATTATTTATGCGAACCAATGGACAAACAACACGTGTCCCACCTGAACTTATCGAAAGTTTTCGTGTAGAATTTTATTGTTAGCCTCGTTACTTAAAACATTGATCGAGAAGAATTAAAATATGAATTATCCCCAGTTTAAATATCATCCCAATGCATACAAACTGAATCTGTTTGAAAAAGAAAATGGTATTTGTTCGATTTGCAATGAACAACGTGATTTAAAGTACGTATGTTCTTTCTATAGCGTAGATGAACCCGATTATATCTGTCCGTGGTGTATTGCCAATGGTGCAGCAGCACAAAAATATGATGGTGAATACAATGATTACTGCGGCATTGAAGGCGTTTCTTCAAACCCAGATGATGCATCCCCGAAAATCGATCCTGAATTTTTAAATGAAATCTGTACCCGAACACCAAGTTATCATAGTTGGCAACAAGAAGTTTGGTTGGTACATTGCAATGAGCCATGCCAGTTTATCGCTTATGCAGATAGTGAAATGCTTAAACCGATTTGGGAAGAAGTCCAAGCCGATATCGAAGAAAATGGTTATCCAGTAGAGCTTATCCAGGATCACCTCAGGATCGATGGTGATTTAA
Organism: Acinetobacter sp. Ag2; assembly: GCF_001005515.1. Classification (NCBI taxonomy): domain Bacteria; kingdom Pseudomonadati; phylum Pseudomonadota; class Gammaproteobacteria; order Moraxellales; family Moraxellaceae; genus Acinetobacter; species Acinetobacter sp. Ag2. The sequence continues at coordinate 91,079 of NZ_LBNA01000045.1, read as the reverse complement.
CAGGTTATCTGTTTCAATGCCTTCATTGCCAACAACATCGCTTACATATCGATTGTAGTTAAAAAGAGAAATAAAACAGCATACTTGTGGCTCAATAAATATAATGTTGTCAATCATCTAGCGAGATAATAATTGAATCAAATGCTGTTTAATCTCTAGCCATTCTTCTTTCAAAATACTATACATCACCGTATCTCGAACAGAGCCATCTTTTCTTAGGGCATCTTGACGTAGAATACCATCACGTTGAGCACCCAATCGTTCAATTGCTTTTTGACTCTTTACATTGCGTATATCCGTACGTAAGGCAACTGAATTGGCGTGCAAAGTCTCAAAAGCATATTGAAGAAGTAAAAATTTACAACTGGTATTGATGTGGCTACGTTGAGCAGATTGGGCATACCAGGTATAACCAATCTCAACCCGACGTACATCCCAAACAAAATCTCTAAAACTGGTTGTACCGACGATACGATGTGTATGTTGATCTAAAACTACAAATGGAACACGTAAACCTTGTGACTTTTGCTCAAGCGCTTTAGCGATATAAGTCTGAATCTGCGTGTAATGTGGCACCGAAGTATATTCTAGCTGCCATAGTTTTCCATCTTTACATACCTCGATTAGCGCCTTTTCGTGCTCAACCTGCAAGGGCAACAGCTGTACATGCGGTGTTTGCAAGGCTGCATAAAGCGGCGAAAAAATATCTTGATTCATAGCAGTTACACCGATGTAGAGGAAGCTCCCCGATTGTCCGCTATATTTTTGAATCTTTTATGATCAAAATATGAAGTTCTCATGACAACTTTTCAAACGAAGGCCAGAGATTATTTTTTAGACCATGATTCCACAACGCAATTCGTTAAAAATTTGAAAATTTAAAACGCTAAAGCCACAGGTTAATTTTAGAATCTAAATCGCCAACGCTAGGCAAATCACACCGAGTAAACCCAAAACTAAACCTAAAGCTGTAACAACTTTGAGTTTTTCTTTAAAAATTACCAAACCTGCCATCACCCCCATTAAGACCACCAAAATATTCATTCCAGCAAAAACAACTGCAGGAGAATCTTTGAGTAAAAGATGAGCTTTGACATACAATGCAATATTGGCAAAATTTAAAACGCCTAACACCAGTCCTGCACATAAATTTTGGATTTTCCATTGTGTCTTTTGAAGTACTAAATAGCCTATTGATAAGACAAAAGAACAGATAAACATCAGGGTGAGTGTGACTGGAAATTGAAGCCCCAAACTGGTTGTATATTTTAATAAAATATCAACTAAGGCATAGCCTCCCCATACACTGAGTAAGTAAAGCATGCCCTTTTTATTAATAGATTGATTTGATGCATCCGAATGTGAAAGTACAATACATAAAACTGCAAAAATCCCTAAACCAATACCAATTATTTTTAATTGGTTGAACTGTTCTTGAAATAAAAAATATGCAGCCAAAAGTGATAAAACAACCGATAAACGCTGAGCGATTTCAGTTCTCAGTATTCCTGCACTTTGTAATGATTTAGACAAACAAAAGAAAATACTCGGTAATACAACCCCAAGCGCAACAATCAACCACCAAGGTGTATTTGAAATTGAAATATGCACCAAATCTGGCTTAAACCAAAGATAACTCAATAAACTTGCAATCGCATAATTCCAAGCAATCATCTGTAATGCATCAAAGCCTTTTTGTTTGGTAAATTTTAAAAGCATTGAGACCAACACACTACATAAAGCTGCTGAAAATATGAGTTCCATAATTGAGTTTCATCCGATCAGTTTGTTGGAGAAATTTTCGAAAAATTTATCCCAGAATAACGTTGTCTAACATTTAGCCAGCAAAAAGCCCACTACACTAGAGTGGGCTTTCTATGTTCAATCATCTTTAAAGATTATTTATAACGATCAACCATTTTTTCTAAAGAAATTGGGCGAATTTTGTCTGCATTACCCGCAGTACCAAATGCTGTGTAACGATCTACACAAATTTGTTTCATTGCTTCGACAGTTTCACCAAAGAATTTACGTGGATCAAATTCACTTGGTTTTTCAGCCATCATACGACGCATTGCACCTGTAGAAGCTAAACGTAAATCTGTATCAATATTGATTTTACGTACACCATGTTTGATGGCTTCAACCAATTGCTCAACAGGAACACCATAAGTTTCTTTGATGTCGCCGCCATATTGGTTAATCACAGCCAACCACTCTTGTGGTACAGAGCTTGAACCATGCATAACAAGGTGAGTATTTGGTAGTGCCGCATGAATTTCTTTAATACGGTCAATTGCTAAGATGTCGCCTGTAGGTGGACGTGTAAATTTGTAAGCACCATGCGAAGTACCAACAGCAATAGCTAAAGCATCAACATTAGTATCAGATACAAATTGACGAGCTTCTTCAACAGAAGTTAGTAATTGAGAATGATCAAGAACGCCTTCAGCACCCACGCCATCTTCTTCGCCAGCCATACCTGTTTCAAGGCTACCTAAACAACCAATTTCACCTTCTACTGAAACACCACAAGCATGTGCCATTTCAACAGTACGGCGAGTTACATCGACATTATATTCATAAGAGGTTGGTGTTTTACCATCAGCACCCAATGAACCATCCATCATCACTGATGAAAAGCCTAGTTGGATTGAGCGTTGGCAAACGTCTGGGCTTGTACCATGATCTTGGTGCATCACCACTGGAATATGCGGCCACTCTTCGATCGCAGCTAGAATTAGATGACGTAAAAACGGTGCACCTGCATACTTACGCGCACCAGCAGAAGCTTGCACGATTACAGGCGAATTTGTTTCGTCAGCGGCTAACATAATTGCGCGCATTTGTTCTAAGTTGTTTACATTAAACGCTGGAACACCGTAGCTATGCTCACCGGCATGATCCAAGAGTTGGCGCAATGAAATAAGAGCCATAATATCCTCCCAAGTAATGCCCCATATTCTACATGCTGATTTATTTCAATTCAGCAACAATATTGACTATTTCATAAAAAATCCCCGCGTTTGCGAGGACTTTTAACAAATAACAACATTTAAAAAGATTATTGAGCTTTAGGCGCTTCTTCTTCTGTCGCTGGAGTTGCTGCATCAGCAGGTGCATTGGCTTTCTCAGCAGGAACATCAGTATTTTTTTCATCCAAAACAGGTTGATCAATTGCATCAATCGCAGCTTGTTGTTCTGGAGTCGTATTTGCTGATTCAGTTGCAACAGCTTCAGAAGTAGAAGTTTGTTCCGAAGCTGGCGCTTGTTCTTTTTTAGAACATGCTGTAAGAGCCAAAGGAGCAAGAATAAGAGCGATAAGTGCAAATTTTAATTTCATCACATTTCCCAGTGTTGGTGATTGGATTTATCTTAGTTTATTGCAGTTATATTTCATTTTTATTACTTTAAAGTGAATCAACTTTATGAAAAAAGGCTGACACATGGTCAGCCCTTCATCAAAACGTCATCATTACTTAAATATCAATTACGCACGTTCAAGCAAAACCGCAACTGCTGGAAGGGTTTTTCCTTCAACAAACTCAAGGAATGCACCACCACCTGTTGAAATATAACCAATTTTGTCAGCAACTTCATATTTATCAATAGCAGCCAAAGTATCACCACCACCTGCAATCGAGAATCCTGCAGATTCAGCAATTGCCAATGAAAGTGTCTTTGTACCTTCACCAAATTGATCAACTTCAAAAACGCCAACTGGACCATTCCAAAGAATTGTTTTCGACGTCTTTAAAATCTCTGCAAACATTTGCGCTGTTTCTGGACCAACATCTAAAATCATGTCATTGTCAGCAACATCTTCAACCTTTTTAATCACTGCTTTCGCTTTTGCCAATGAACCTAAGAAGTCTGCAAAATCGATTTCTCCAGCATCCGCAACCACAACATCTGTAGGAAGTGGAACGGATACTTTAGCAGCGATTGCTTTAGCGGTATCAATTAAATCATTTTCACATAATGACTTGCCGACATTGAAACCTGCTGCGGCTAAGAAAGTATTGGCAATTCCGCCACCGACAATCAATTGATCGCAAATGTCTGAAAGTGATGTTAAAACATCAAGCTTGGTTGAAACTTTTGAACCTGCAACAATTGCAACCATTGGCTTTTCAGGTGTTTGAAGCGCACGACCTAAAGCATCTAATTCTGCTGCAAGCAATGGACCTGCTGCTGCAACTTTTGCTAAACGAGCAACACCTTCAGTTGAAGCTTCCGCACGGTGCGCAGTACCAAATGCATCCATGACAAATACATCGCAAAGTGCCGCATATTTTGCTGCAAGATCAGCATTATTTTTCTTTTCACCGACATTGAAACGACAGTTTTCAAGTAAAACAACTTGACCTGCTGCAACCTCAACACCATCTAAATATTCTGCAAATAATTTAACTTCCTGACCCAATGCCTCAGTCAAATAAGCTGCTACAGGAGCCAATGATTGTTCTTCTTTTGGTTCACCTTCAACTGGACGACCAAGGTGAGAATAAACCATTACCGCAGCCCCTTTCTCAAGGGCTAATTTAATAGTTGGTAACGCAGCGCGTAAACGTGCATCACTGGTAATCACACCATTTTTAACAGGTACGTTTAAGTCTTCACGAATAAGTACACGCTTGCCTGTTAAATCGAGGTCAGTCATACGCTGAAAATTCATGTATAGCTCTCTTATAGATATTAAAAATCGCGTAGATTCTAAATGATTACACAAAAAAAGGTTAGATACTTTTGTAGAAAAGCTGTAGAAATGTTGAGATTTGATTATTATAGGACAAACTTTTTAATTTTATACGCTTATGTCTTTTCATCCAGATCCTAAAATCAATGGTTTAAATGTTTTAGGTGAGCCTTTAGCAAGTTGTTGCTTTTCACCCATCACAGGTTATTTTCGTAATGGTTTTTGTCACACAGCCACAACGGATTTAGGTCAACATACCGTATGTGCTGAAATGACTTCTGAATTTCTCAATTTTTCTCAAAAAGTGGGTAATGATTTAATTACACCTCTTCCTGAACACGGCTTTCCTGGACTTCAACCTGGAGATTTCTGGTGCTTGTGTGTGACTCGTTGGGTTGAAGCTTACCAAAATGACATGGCGCCTCGAGTGAAACTACAAGCATGCCATCAAGCTGTTCTGGCGTATGTGCCTTTAGATCTTTTAATGGAATACGCAGTATAACTGGGCTGATAAGACAAAACATGACTCATTCTGAAATTATTTTGGCATCTTCCAGTCAAACCCGTAAAGATTTAATGAATCGTTTAGGCTTGGAGTATCGTTGTATTTCGCCTGATATTGATGAGTCTCCAAAAAATGAATCTCATGCAGATGATCTGGCGAAACGCTTGGCTTTTGAAAAAGCACGTCTTATTGCAAAGGCTCATCCCAATGCAATTGTGATCGGGTCAGATCAAGTCGCATGGCGTGAAAATGCCCCTCAAGAATTTATTGGAAAACCCTTAGCCATAGATAAGGCAATTCAACAACTTCAAGCAAATTCTGGTAAAAATGTCTTTTTTAGTACTGCTTTAAGTGTTCATCACTTAGCTACAGGCTTTGAACATACTTTGGTCGAACATTATCATGTGAAATTTCGCGATTTAACGCTTGCAGAAATTGAGCGGTATATTGAAATCGACCAACCTTTACATTGTGCTGGTAGTTTTAAATGTGAAAGTCTAGGCATCAGTTTGTTTGAACAAATGATTGGGCAAGACCAAACAACCTTGATGGGTATGCCCATGATTCAGCTATGTAGAATTTTAAGAAAGTTGGGACTAGCATTACCTTAATTAATGCTGTGATGAAATTATTACTATCTTTTATTTAATTCAGCTTCGCTTAGGTCATTCACTTGTGTTTCATCGACTACTCAAGCTGGCAAAGACACATGCTTGCCTATGATAATAAGTTGCCGATATGCGCATAATACTGAAAGCGTTTTGTGCGCTATTACTTTTTGGGATCAAAATAATAAGAAATCAGAACAAATCCACATCCATCAATCCAATTGAAAACTTTCTTTTAAATCGAAAGACTTTTCAAAGATATTGAAGTTTTTTTATCATAGCTGATAACAGACTTTTTACTTTAGGAAAGTATGGATAACTCTCATTTTATATCCATATATTTTGAATAAAATTACAAATACTTGCGCCGACTTTCATCTCATAAGACAATAGCACATTATAGATTCAAATTTGCTTAGGCTATTTTCATGTCACTTCCTTTAGATGTTCTTGGTGGAATTACTGCTGAACAATTTCTCACAGAATATTGGCAAAAAAAACCATTATTGGTCCGCAACGCACTTCCCGAAATTGCAGAGATTTTAGTACCTGATGACGTGATTGAGCTTGCACTTGATGAAAACATCACTGCACGTCTAATCAAACAAAAAGACAAAGACCCAAATCAATGGTCAGTAAAAACCTCCCCTCTCATCAAAGGTGATTTTCAAAAAATGCCTAAACTTTGGACCTTATTGGTCCAAGCAGTTGATCACTACTCTTTCGACTTGGCAGAACTTTGGAAGAAATTTCCTTTTATTCCTCAATGGCGCCGTGATGACATCATGGTCTCTTACGCACCGAAAGGTGGTTCAGTCGGTCAGCATTTTGACTTTTATGATGTTTTTCTCGTACAAGGCTTTGGACATCGACGTTGGCAGTTGGGGCAAATGTGTGATGCTGAGTCTGAGTTTGTCGAAGGACAACCTTTAAAGTTGCTACCCAATATAGAGATCAATTTTGATGAAGTTTTAGCACCCGGAGATTTGCTTTACGTACCTCCAGGCTTAGCACATTATGGTGTTGCAGAGGACGAATGCCTCACCTACTCTTTTGGTTTCCGTATGCCAAATATTGCCGACATGATGGATCGTGTAAGTGATAAATTTGTAGAAGACCAACGCTTACGTAATCCCTTACTAGATGTATTACGACATAAGCAAAACCCAATTGGGCAAGTGACTCAAGCTGAACTCGAGTATTTAAAAACAGAATTATTGGCTCAATTAAATCAATCTGATGTATTAGAAGACGCGATTATGAGTTTAATGGCTGAACCTAAATATCCTGAAAATATTCCAGATGCGGAAGCGATTGGGACGGGTGATTTGGAAGAAGTACTTGAGCAAGGTTACTTACTCCAAATCGAACCTGCATCACGATTGATCTATCTTGAACAAAACAATGAACTATTGTTCTGGGCAAATGGTGAATCTATCTGTATTTCTACTGTATTTACACCATTTTTAAAACAGATTGCAGATGGACTCGCTATGCCTTTAGACCAGCATTTATCTGAACAAGAAATTTTAGAAGATATTGCAGGTTTATTAAATGAATCTATCTTGATGCTTGTTCCCACTGACGAATAAAATTCGCAATCTAGCTCTAACAATGCAACGCTTAGATAAAGCCTGAAAATTCAGGCTTTATTTCTATCAATTTACTTTCAGCATAATTTTAAGAAATAATTCCCTCATGTTTGCTTAAGCTGATTTTTGAGTGAGCTTGGGAACTTAACTGATGCTTTAATGTCTCGTTTTCCTGCTTTAGGTTCTTTATTTTAAAAAACTGGAACAATAGCCCGATATAAGCAATAACAACAATCACAGAAACATAAATGGCTAAAAAACTGATACTAGGGTTTAACAATTTTGTCAGAAACTCTTCAAACATTTTCGATTCCTTTTTATTTTCGATACATTATTCGACACACAATATAGGCAAAGTACCTCAAATCTTCAAAAAAAGAAATCATTCCTGTATTAATCTAGAACCATTCTCAAGTCTAACAAATCGTTACTTGAGCTCTTTTGTAAATTTAGGCAACTTAACACCAGATAATGAAAGAGATATTCCAACATGGCAAGCCCTGCGCAAGCAATTCGACATCAACTTTTAAATACATTTTTCTCCCGTTATTCCGTTTGGTTTATTTGTATTTTTCTCTCGTTATTTTTAACTTGGATTATTTTTTTTAATGAAGGTCATTATATCTATTATTTCTTTTCAGACACCGTTCTGAATTTAGCATGGGTTGTTTTCTCGATCCTTGCTGCAATAGGTTTTGCAGATATTATTCAAACACAACATTCTATTCTAAGAAATTACCCTTTGATGGGACATTTTCGCTTTTTCTTTGAAGATATACGCCCTGAAATCCGCCAATACTTTATCGAGTCTGATAATGATGCCCTGCCTTTTTCAAGAGCACAACGAAGTCTTGTTTATCAACGTGCCAAAAATGAAAATGCAGATAAACCCTTTGGTTCAATTATCGATGTATATCAAGAAGATTATCGCTTTTTAACCCACTCTATGACGCCAAAAACTCCAGCCGACTTTAATACTTTTCGAATCAGTATTGGTAATGATCAATGTACGCAACCTTACAGTGCATCTATCATGAATATCTCTGCAATGAGCTTTGGTAGTTTAAGTGCTAACGCTATTTTGGCTTTGAATACAGGCGCAAAAAAAGGCAACTTTTATCATGATACTGGTGAAGGAAGTCTAAGCCCTTATCACCTCAAACCAGGTGGTGATATTGTTTGGGAAATTGCCAGTGGTTACTTTGGCTGCCGTACTCTTGATGGTAAATTTGATCCTGAAAAATTTAAGCAACAAGCGGCTTTGCCCCAAATCAAAATGATTGAAATTAAACTGTCACAAGGCGCAAAACCGGGTCATGGCGGAATCCTTCCAAAAGATAAAATTACTAAAGAAATCGCTGAAATACGTGGTGTTTCAATGGATGTTGACTGTGTTTCACCAGCGTCGCATTCAGCATTTAGTACACCGATTGAAATGATGTACTTTATTCAGCAATTACGTGAATTATCGAATGGTAAGCCTGTCGGATTTAAACTATGTATTGGTCAGCCTTGGCAGTTTATGAGTATTGTCAAAGCAATGTTACAAACCAAAATTGTACCTGACTTTATCGTTGTGGATGGTTCAGAAGGTGGTACAGGTGCAGCTCCAATTGAGTTAATTGATCATATGGGAACACCTTTGCGTGAAGGTCTACTGTTTGTTCACAATACCCTCGTCGGCGCAGGTTTACGCTCCCAAGTTAAAATCGGGGCAAGTGGTAAGATTATCAGCGCCTTTGATATTGCAAGTACGATGGCAATGGGTGCAGATTGGGTTAATTCCGCTCGAGGCTTTATGTTTGCAGTTGGCTGTATCCAAGCTCAAAGCTGCCATACCAACCAATGCCCAGTAGGTGTCGCAACACAAAATAAAGAACGTCAAAAAGCACTTGATGTTCCATCAAAAGCAGATCGTGTATTCAACTTTCAAAAAAATACCTTAAAAGCACTGGCTGAAATGATTGCTGCAGCAGGCTTACAACACCCAGCTGAAATCAAAGCACATCATCTTGCGCAACGTATTAATGACCGTGAAATCAAGAATTATGCTCAATTGCACTTTTGGATGAAAGATGGTGAGTTATTGTGTTGTGAAGATAAAGATGAAGAAAATTTCTATTTTAGAATGTGGAATTTAGCAAGCGCTGAACGCTTTTAAACAACCAGAACTAAGCATCTGATTAAGGAGATCATCATGATCTCCTTTTTTCGATGTTAAATCCTGTACGACTTGGTCGTGCAATTGCAGCTAGATGTACGGGTTTAAAATTGCCTTGCTTCAATTCTTTAAGATTTACCATTTGAAATAATTCAACGGATTGATATCCCAAATAAGCATAAATATCTTTGCTGAATGAAAATTTTAAGAAAACAGCATAACAAAATTGAAAATAATAATAGCCTGCTATACTGATAATAAATGCAACACAGGCTACAAAAATATCAAATAAGATAAAGCTAACTAAAACAATAAAACCTAATATTAATCTTAAAGTTTCTATATATTTTTCGTGGTCACGTAGCGGGAATTTCGGTCTTTGCAGTGCCTGTAACAACTCCTCATCTATGGTTAAATACTGATGATAATCATAAATCAACCAAGCATATTGACCTATTGAATCACCTTGTTGTGAAATGATCATCTTTACATCAGTATCTTGAACAAAGTGAAAGTCATCCAAATAGCTATAGAAATTTGTTCCTTGCAGATTAAATCTCACTTCAGTTAAAGCATCAGGATATGCAGTGGTTGATTCCCTCTTTTCTATTATATATTGATCCAATCTTCCAGAAATGGATTCCACTTTAAATTTGGCAAGTTCATGTTGAGTTAAACCAAACTGGACCAATTTTTGAGTGTGCTGCGCTAATTGAGTTTTTAATTCTCTATCATTTCGACCATGCCTCAACTGATTGATTAAGCTTAAATCATACAATTGATCGAACTCATAGAAATATGAATTCGTGAGTTTTAAACTGTCTAAAGTTCTTTTACTCAAGACAGGTAGCTTTAACATATGAAACAAAGCTTCAATATTGCTGGTTTTTTGTCGATTTAATTTTAGACATTCAAAAATAAAGTAAACAAAGCAACTGACCAAAGTCAGTATTGCCAAATGCATAAACGTATCGAAATAATAAATAGTTCCATCCATAAAATATTGATAAAAAGGATATACAACGACAGCAAACAACAAAACAGCCATGCTAAAACTGAATGATTTACGCAAATTCAATACTGCATCAAAGTGATCAACTGATTGAATCTGATCATTTAAATAAAGTATTTGCTTGGTTTTATTGAATACCGCATATATATCCTTATCCAAAGAATTAAAAATTACCTGGACATCATCGTGTAATTCAAAAACTTGTGATTGTATTTTCGTCCCACGATATTTTCTTTTTTCAATTTTTAAGATGAATATCCCTGTTGCTGTATATTCTACAAAACTAATATTTCCACTTTCTTCAGCAAGATTATCTATATGCATCATTTCTTATAAGCTTAAATTCTATCTAAAGATATTGTTTAACCATATCTTTTTCATATTAAAAACAGCAATTGATTATAACCCGAATATTGATGGATACTGATAACAAAATAAAGTTTTAAATCATCATTTTTCAACACATTACATTTAAGTTTAAAACATCTGTATCTGATCATTTTACATCTACAAGTAAATGCTCACCTATCACATTTCATCATCCAAACAGGAGGATAAATGGTTAAAAAATATCGACATTTTCACAGATTCCTCACTCTATAACAAAGCAGAGAAAGAACGAATTTTATATTTAATCAGGTGTTGAAAAAAGTGAACAAATAATGTCTGTAGTTATACAACACATGAATTACTTAAAGACTACGTTTAATTGGATGAAAATTATGCAAAATAACAATCACGTATCAAAAGAATATCAACTCATGTACTTTTTAAAATACTTATCCATCGGCATGACTCTTACAATGTCATTACATTGTTATGCTACTGTAGGAGGGGGTCAACATATTGAAGTACTCGGCTATGAAACAAAAGAACAAAAACTTTATTTACTCAGACATTTTGAAGATGAACGTGGACGCCTAGCACAATTATATTATTACCAATTAAATAGCAAATCACCAGATCGTTTGATTGAAGTTAAATCCCTCTATGTTCATCCTAAAACTCACCAAATTGATTATGATCAAGATGGTACTCGATTTGAAAAAGACCTCGCGAAAATAAAAAAGCGATTGATACCTCTGCTCACTGGCAATGCCAATACGGCAAAAATTCAGATCGTGAAAAGTCAAACACAATACGTTCCTGCTTGGCATGATCAATCAGAAAAGATTCCTCAGTATAAAACATTATATAGGGTTAGCACTGCTACGTTAAAAAGTAGCAATCAACAAGCACTACAGTATGCACAAACAATAAAAATCACACAAAATTATGTCATACCTAATCAGAATAAGATGTTAGTGATTGTCAAATATTACGGTATTCCTGAAGAAACAGGTTATGATATTGAAGATCCTGTTTTATTATTACCTGCAAAATGATGAGGCAAAAATGTCAAAAATAATCGCATCAAGCATTTTACTGATGTTCAGTTGTGCAGCTTTCGCAAATGATTACAGCAATATTACGCTGCAAGTTCTCGGTTATGATTCAAAGACTAAACATGTATTTGTTGTTGAAAATTCAAAAAGTTATTCCGTTCCTAAAGTTTACTATTATCCCCTAAACGAGAAAAAGTATGATTTGCCAAAATATGATGAAAGATTCTCTGCAATTAAAGACCAAGCCACATTTAATCAAGCATTAGTCAAGATTCATACCCAACTTAAGCCACTTAAAGCATTAGATGTGCGTGATTTTAAGCTTAATTTACTTGAACAAAATGTCTCATCAGCACAAGGTACAGAATCATTGAGTAAAGTATACAGCTCAATATTCACAGTTCTGAATGCCGAAAATCAAAGTAAAGCAATGAATTTAACTAGTTACAACACTGACATTAAACTGAAACAAGCTTTTGAACTGCCAAAAAACAAAGGCACTCTGATTACATTCGAATCCCTTAGTCTACCTTTTGATGACGGATATACACGTGAAGAAGCGGTCATTCTTTTCCCTAATGGTCAGCTTCCTCAATAAGTAAAGCCTCCTAGGAGGCTCTACTATAAAATAAACATATCATCATCCATCAATTTTATTTGGCGTCATTAAAACATTCTTAACATACAATAAATCAATATCCATCTTTCTTTCCTGTAAGTTGTTAAGGATTGAACCCTCATGATTACTCAAGGAATATGCTTTTAATTTTCTAAAATTCATATTTAAAACTCATTACATCTCGCCCCTAGATGAACGTTATCAAGTATAAAATTATACTAACAAAGTATCATTTACCTTTAAAAATCATGATCTAATAATTAAGTTTAAATAAAAAATAAACGTTTTATATGCTTTTTATCTGTTCTCGATCCAATGATGTGAAACCGCAATCACTTTATAAATTAAGGAAAAGTTATGAAATTTGAAATCAACAACCCTAAAAAAACTGCACTGTTGATCATAGACATGGAAAACGATTTTGTTAAACCTGATGCATCCATGTGGGTCCCAATGGCAACAGAAATTGTTCCCAATATAAAAAGTTTAGCTACGATAAGCAGAGAAAAAGGGTTAACAATAATCTATACAACTTATGTACATCAAAAAGACCGAAGCGATATGGGGCTGATGTCAGATTTTTGGTCTACGATAGATCAACAATCAGCTTTGGTAGATGACACTGAAGGTGTTGAAATTTACCCTGATCTTGCACCGCAAAAAGATGAGATTGTTATTAAAAAAAATCGTTACAGTGCTTTCTACAACACCGATTTAGATCAGTATCTAAAAAAATTAGGAATTGAGACGCTTATTATTACAGGAACAGTAACAAATATGTGCTGTGAATCGACTGCCCGTGATGCACATTTTAGAAATTATAAAGTGATTTTTGTATCTGATGGTACAGCCACTATGGATCATCCCGATCTGGGTGCTGGAGCAATGAGTGCACAAGCGGTTCAAAAAGCGACTCTAACAAGCCTTTCACTCTGTGTTGCAGAAATTGCATCAACACATGAGGTGATAAAAAGATTATCGTTTTTTCGTTGAACAATACATAGATAAAGCCTGAATTCAGGCTTTATCTATAAACATGCGAATAATTGAAAATTAGGCAGCTGAACGTTCAGCGATTGGAACAACTTTACGAAGTTCTGGTCCTGTATAATCCGCACTTGGACGAATAATACGATTGTCTGCACGTTGTTCCATGACATGTGCAGCCCAACCAGTAACACGAGACATCACAAAAATTGGGGTAAACAATTTAGTCGCAATATCCATAAAGTGATAAGCAGATGCATGGAAGAAGTCTGCATTACAGAACAATTTCTTCTCACGCCACATCACTTCTTCACAACGAACAGATACTGGATAAAGTACTGTATCACCTACATCTTTTGCTAAACGCTCAGACCAAATTTTGATAATGCCGTTACGAGGATCGTTGTCTTTATAGATCGCATGACCAAAGCCCATGATTTTTTCTTTACGCTCAAGCTTGCCCAGCATTTCACGCTCAGCTTCTTCAGGAGAGGTCCAGTTTTCAATCATTTCCATAGCCGCTTCATTTGCACCACCATGCAATGGACCACGAAGTGAACCAATTGCACCTGTAATACATGAATGCATATCAGACAAGGTTGATGCACAAACACGTGCTGTGAATGTAGATGCATTAAACTCATGCTCAGCATAAAGAATTAACGAAACATTCATCACTTGTTCATGCAATTCATTCGGTTTCTCACCACGAAGTAAATGCAGGAATTGAGCGCCAATTGAATCATCATCGGTATTTTCTTCAATACGCACGCCATCATGGCTAAAACGATACCAATAACAAATGATTGCTGGCAAAGTCGCTAGAATACGATCTGCAACATCTTGCTGTTGTTCAAATGACTTTTCTGTTTCAAGATTACCTAACATTGAAACGCCTGTACGCATCACATCCATTGGGTGTGAGTCAGCAGGAATACGTTCCAAGACTTCTTTTAACGCTTGTGGTAATTGACGCAAAGATTTTAATTTTGCCTTATATGTAGCCAATTGTTCTGCGGTCGGTAATTCACCAAAGAAAATCAGATAAGCAACTTCTTCAAATTGGCAATTTTCTGCAAGGTCTTGCACATCGTAACCACGATAGGTTAAACCTGCGCCACTTTTACCTACAGTAGAAAGTGCTGTTTTACCAGCAACTTGACCGCGCAGTCCTGCGCCTGTGAGTACTTTTCCTTCAGCCATTTTATTATTTCTCCTGCGTGAACAGCTTGTCTAGAGTATTTTCAAAAGTGTGATAATCAAGGAATTCGTAAAGCTCTTTACGTTGTTGCATGGTATCCAATACATTGACTTGAGTACCATTTTCACGAATAGATCGAAAAACTTCGAGTGCAGCTTTTTGCATTGCACGTGTTGCAGATAATGGATATAGCACCATGCTAATGCCCTGCTCACCTAACTCTTCAGTGGTGTAATACGGGGTATCACCAAATTCGGTGATATTGGCAAGTACAGGTACACCTACTGCATCACATACGGTTTTATACATAGTGATGTCCGTCATGGCTTCAGCAAATATTGCGTCAGCACCCGCTTCAACACAGGCACATGCACGGTCAATAACCGCTTGTAATCCTTCTTTTTGTAAGGCATCTGTACGTGCCATTACGACAAAGTTTGAATCGGTTTTAGCATCGACTGCTGCTTTAATACGATCGACCATTTCTTGCTGAGAAACGATTTCTTTATTTGGACGGTGCCCGCAACGCTTTTGCGCCACTTGATCTTCAATATGAACAGCAGCAGCACCTGCACTAATCATTTGTTTTATTGTACGTGCAATATTAAAAGCACCGCCCCAACCTGTATCAATATCGACCAATAATGGTGTGTCTACACGTTCTGTAATACGGCGAACATCTTCCAATACATTGTCTAAGCTCGTCATCCCTAAATCTGGTAAACCATATGAATAATTGGCTACCCCAGCACCTGAAACATAGATTGCTTTATAACCCACTTGTTTCGCCATCATTGCGGCATAGGCATTGACTGTACCAATGATTTGTAATGGTTTTTCCACTTCTAGCGCTTGTCTAAATCTTAAGCCTGCAGACGTTTGTTGTGTCATATTCCCTTCCACAGTGGTCACTTGTTTATTGAGTTTTGAGTATAGCCATAATTTGTAAATCGCATATGACCATTTAGGTATATTACTCTAAAACTTTAGTCAAAGAAAAATGAATTTTGATTCATTTTTTCAATTTAATGCACAATTTCTAACCAAACAAGACAAATCAATACTGACAAAGAAATTTATTGACATTTTTGCTATAATAATTACAACGTACTTTTTATTCGCAATTTATGAACCAAGATTTAGCACATATTGAAGCCTCTGGATGTGATTTTCCACAAACAAAACGTGGTCATGAACGTCGTTTGGCATTATTGATTAGTGCAAATCAACTTTTTTTGGAACATGGTTATGATGCGGTGTCACTCGATGACATTGTCAATCATGCGGGTGGTTCAAAGGCGTCGATTTATAAGTATTTCGGCAATAAAGAAGGTCTATTTACCGCAATTTGCGATTATCGCCGTGATCTTTTTTTTAAAGATATCTGCCGACCGTTCAACCCATCATGTAATGATCTTCGTGCTTATCTAATTACCACCTTAATCACCTTCTATAAGCATATGATCATGCCCGATAACATTGCATTTATACGTCTGATCTTTGAACGCTCACAAAAAGATCCACAATTGGCACTCTATATTCATGAAAAGGGTCCCAAACAAGTCCAACTTTCGATTGCCAGTGCTTTAGAACGTTATGCAGAAAACCAAAAACTGGTCTGTGAAAATCCACTTTATTCAGCACAATTCTATTTTGGCATCCTTAGAAATTTAGAATGGCGAATCTTGATGGGGATTGAGATTAAAGATTCTGATCAAGAAATACTCGATTGCATCAGTTATTGCGTAGATCGCTTCCTACAAGGGCATCAAAAGGTCTAATTTTTTTGCGTTTTCATATTCATATAGTATATTAGATGATTCTCCTTTTTATTTTCATCAACCAACAATGAATTGTTGGTCAATTCGCTATTGGCTTTGACTAGACAATTATTGTGGAGTAACCATGGCTCTACGACATTTTCTTACTTTACGTGACTTATCCACTGCTGAACTGAATCGCATCATCGAACGCGCTATAGAGTTAAAGCGAAAACAGCACAATAACGAAGTATTCCAACCTTTTGTTGGAAAAGTCATGGGGATGATTTTTGAAAAGTCGAGCACCCGTACTCGTGTCTCCTTTGAAGCTGGTATGAGCCAGTTTGGTGGCAGTGCAATTTTTCTATCATCTCGTGATACACAGCTTGGACGTGGTGAGCCGATTGAAGATTCAGCTCGTGTCATTTCTAGCATGCTTGATATCGTCATGATTCGTACTTTTGGTCATGATATTGTCGAACGTTTTGCTGAATATTCTTCTGTGCCTGTGATCAATGCATTGACCGATGACCATCACCCATGCCAGTTATTGGCTGATGTACAGACCTTTGTTGAACATCGTGGTTCAATTGAAGGAAAGACAGTGGCTTGGATTGGGGATGGCAATAATATGTGTAACTCCTATATTGAAGCAGCACATATGTGGGGTTTTAAATTAAAAATTGCTTCGCCAAAAGGTTATGAACCAAAACCAGAATTTCTTTCTGAGTTTGCCCATTGTGTTGAACTGTTTGAATCTGCTGAAGATGCTGCTGTAAATGCAGACCTCATAGTCACCGATGTTTGGGCAAGTATGGGACAAGAGGAAGAACAAAAAATTCGTGAAAAAGCTTTCGCTGCTTATCAGGTCAATGAAAAATTGATGGATTTAGCACATCCTGATTGTTTATTTATGCATTGTCTTCCTGCACATCGTGGTGAGGAAGTTTCTGAAAATATGTTGGATCATAAAAATGCAGTGGTGTGGGATGAAGCAGAAAATCGCTTACATGCACAAAAAGCATTGGTTGAATTCTTGATCAATGAAAACTTAAAAAAAGATTAGTTTTCTAAAGTTATGATCAAATCATATCTATAAAATAAGCACCTCAATCGGTGCTTATTTTTTTATCTATCGATGCTAATCAATAAACTTCAAATTTTAATATCCACTAAATCGCTTGAATACACCTAGAAATGCCTGATTGAAAAGAAATTAACTAGATTTTATTTTTCCAATACGATAGATGTAAATTATATGATCATAAGGATAACAACATCGCCATGAAAAAATTAATACTGTGTAGTTTGTTGGTTAGTGTCGCTTTTCCTTTAAACGCTAAGAACTTGACCATTACGCTTGATCTGTATGAAAGTTATGGCACAATGAATCAAGAACAAAAAAACAGCTTATTTAATCGTCCAATTGTAGGTGAAGCATTTTATCTGCCTCGACATAGTATTGTGGGTGTCACTGGTAGCATAAAAAAATGTGGTTTTTTAAGCTTTCCCTGTTTTAAAAAGAAATCCAAGCAAATTCAAATTAATGCAGTCAAAAACTTAGCAACAAATACGCTGACCTTTCAGGTTCCACTTTCTACTGGTACTCTATATAAATTAGAAAGCTTTACTGTGATAATTCCATTTAAACATAATATAAGTTCATCTGATGGACTTGTTATTCGTGCAAGCGGATCTGAGCATCATCGGTTGATTCAACCAGTCTCTATAGGTAATGGCTTTGAAGGTTTAAAGGGAACGCTCAGTTTTAGTCAATCTGGATTTTCAACTCTTGATACTGTTGCAGGCGCGATAGATCCAAATCAGACGCCGCCCTACCAGTTTTTTAAAACACATCCATATTTAGGGTATTTTACCAACCAAAATATCAGAGCAATTCCAAACTATATTTCGAGTGATCTAAAATCACCTTATCCAGCGGAAATTGCAAATTTGGAAAAAATCTACTCAGCAAAGCGCTTTGATGCTCAGCTAGACGGTCATCAATTTACTGCTGTAGAAATAAGTGCCAAGCAAAAAAAGGATCTCAAATGTAAAAGTACTTTTGGGGATTACAAATACACGTTATTTTTTATTGATGGACAGCTCAGCTATTACAGTACAACTCTCGCTGACATGAGGACATGTGAAACTCGCTATACCACAGCGATTTGGAATGAGCATGGTGAAGTATATGATTATCAAGTACATAAATCTTCAAGTGCCCAACCATTTCAATATGGAGGATGGCGGAATACATGCAATATAGAAAACAATTCAAATATTGGTTTTTGCAATATACAACCACCTGATCAACACGCTTTAAAGCATTTTGAAAAAGAAGCAAATCGAGTTCTGCATTTTTTCCCAATACCTTAACATAGGTGAATGATGTAAGCTTTTGATAAAAGTAAGTCACAACACTGGTACATATTGTTTGATTGAGTATAATAAATCCATATTTTTAATAAGTGTATTATTCAAATGAATTTCAAAATAATATCTTTATCGATCACTACTTTTTTACTCACTCAATCGATCCCAAGTTATGCAACTGAATTGGATGACTATTTAATTCAAAATCAACTTATTGAACAAAATTACAAAATTAAGGATTCAAAAAATTTAGATGATGTTTTAAATGCCTTAAGTGATGAGGATTCACGTGTACTACCCGTTCAAATTGACCAAAATACTGTGATCGAAAAAATACGTTTGTATCATGATCACATTGATCTCGAAGGACTTATTACATCCGAAAATTTCAAACAGTTTGCTGATAGTATGGGGAAAGAAAAAACTCAGCAATTTCTCATGCAAGGTATGCTTGAAAACTGTGGTTTAATTTTTGAAAATGAATTCCAAAGACGAAATCCCTATTATGTGAAAATGAAACTAAGTTCAGCAGAAAAAGTATATGAGCTAAAACTTAAAAATGATCAATGTCAATTTTAAAATTGACATTTCCACGCTTCAACAGTTTGATAGAACAAGATGTTGAAGCGATATTCCCAAGAAACCCTGTTTATCTATGTTTTAAAAAATAATTTACAAATATGTTAAAATTGAAATAATTTTCAATATTTTAGCTAACTGTAACAATTTTGTCATGTAGAATACTTACTATGCCCATCAAGGTCGTTAAGACAGTTTCAAATGACGCAGATCATGCCCGCTTCAAAAAATTTATCCTCAACTGAATTTCAACACAGTTCAAGTAGCTACATCAATCGTGAAATTTCATTGCTAGAATTTCATAAACGCGTATTGGCACAAGCCAAAGATAAAAATCATCCCTTACTTGAACGTTTAAATTTCTTAATTATTTTTTCACGTAATTTGGATGAATTTTTTGAAATTCGTGTAGCTGGACTCATGAAGCAAATTGACTTCAAAACCATTACTAGTGCGCCTGATGGTATTCCCAATGAAGTGATCATTGAACAAATCTCAGCAAGTGCTCACCTTGCGATTCAAGAGCAATATGACACTCTAAACCACATACTGTTACCAGAACTTGAAAACTATGGCGTTAAATTCATCCAATATCACAATATCTTAGAAAAACATCTGGATTGGATTAAGCACTACTTCTTTAAACAAGTTCAGCCTGTCGTTACCCCTATCAGCTTGGATCCAGCACATCCATTTCCTCGACTGGTCAATAAAAGCTTAAATTTTATTGTCACCTTAGAAGGAAAAGACGCATTTGGTCGACAAATTGAATTGGCAATTGTTCCTGCTCCACGTTCATTACCGCGTGTGGTGCGTCTACCTGATGAACTGACAGGTGGCGAAGAACATTATATTTTGCTGTCTGCAATCATCCAACAACATATCAGCGATTTATTCCCAGGAATGACTGCAACGGGCTGTTACCAATTTCGCGTGACACGGAATGCTGATTTGACACTCGCAGAAGATGTTGATGACCTCGCTGTTGCTTTGAAAGACGAGTTATCCTCACGGCGTTTTGGTCGTGCGGTTCGATTAGAAATTGCTGACAATTGTCCTCATTCAATCAATCATTATCTTTTAGAACAGTTTGATCTTGATCCACAACACCTATATCAAGTGAATGGTCCTGTTAATTTGACCCGATTAATCACCAACTTTGATATTCCTGAATTACGTTTTAAACCTTATCAAGCTGTTATTCCTAAAGCACTTCGAAATTCGAATAAAATCTTTGAAGTACTGACTAAGCAAGATGTACTTTTACACCATCCGTTTGATTCATTTAAACCCGTCATTAACTTATTGCGTGAATCGGCACAAGATCCAAACGTACTTGCCATCAAGCAAACCTTGTACCGTAGTGGACCTGATTCAGAAATTGTACAAGTGTTGGCAGAAGCTGCTCGCAATGGCAAAGAAGTTACGGCAATCATTGAATTGCGTGCTCGCTTTGATGAAGAATCCAATATTACAGTGGCTAATATTTTGCAAGAAGCTGGTGCAGTTGTGGTTTATGGAATTGTTGGCTACAAAACCCACGCCAAAATGATTTTAATTGTACGGCGAGAAGCTGGAAAACTAAAACGTTATGTTCATCTTGGCACGGGAAACTATCATGCTGGAAATGCGCGTATGTACACCGATTACGGTTTACTCACGACACATGAAGAAATCTGTGAGGACGTTCATAAAATCTTCCAAGAACTAACTGGTATGGGGAAACTGTTAAAGCTGAAAAAATTATTTCATGCACCCTTCACCTTACATGCACAGCTTTTACATTTGATTGAACAAGAAACAGCACATGCCAAAGCAGGTAAAAAAGCCAGAATTATCATTAAAGTAAATGCTTTAACTGAACCAAAACTCATCTCAGCATTGTATACAGCCTCTCAAGCTGGTGTTCAGATAGATTTGATCATACGTTCAATCTGCTGTTTAAGACCGCAAATACAAGGGCTTTCCGAAAATATTCGCGTGCGTTCGATTGTAGGACGCTACCTGGAACACACCCGAGTTTATTATTTCTATAACGATGGTCAGGATGAGTTGTATTGTGCCAGTGCAGACTGGATGGGCAGAAATCTGTTTTCACGTGTTGAAACCTGCTTCCCAATCGAAGATAAAAAGCTTAAAAAGCAAATCATTGACTATGGTTTACTCAGCTATCTAAAAGACAATGTTCGCGCTTGGGAATTAGATGCAAATGATCAATGGCATGCAATAAACCCAAAAGCTGCAGAAGAAGTACATATTGCACAACAAGTGTTAATGCAACAACGTACACTTCCAACCACAGCTTAAACAACAATTACATCACTTAGCAAAATCATATGTATGCTCCAGCCTTTCTTTTATCTTTTAGAAGAAAGGCTATTTTGATACTCAGATGAAGTGCTGATCATGTACCACGAAGTGCATTCAATATTTGTGTATTTTTAACTGTGTTTAAAGACCGATTCCATCAATGATGCCCTGTTGTTTAAATGCTTCTAATTCATTATCAGTATAGAGTTGCCCTAAAATCTCTTTTGTATGCTCTCCCAAACGTGGGGGAGCATTGCGATATTGAATCGGTGTTCCTGACATTTTGATCGGTGAACCAATCATTTTAAAGTCAGTATTATCCGCATGTGGAATATTGACAACCATGTTACGAGATTGGATTTGCGGCTCTTGTAAAGCATCTGCAACAGAATTAATCACACCTACAGGCACTTTGACAGCATGAATGGCATCTACCCAATGTCTAGCATCATGCGTCAGGAAATATTCAGACAAAATCGCTATTAATTCATGCCGATATTTCACCCGATCTTGATTACGAAGGTAATTTGAATTATCCAATAATTCAGGTTTACCTATCGCAATACACAAATCTTTAAATTGCTTGTCATTTCCACAGGCAATAATAAATTCTTTGTCTCGCGCTTTAAAAGTTTGATATGGCACGATATTAGGATGACTATTGCCCATCCGTTTAGGTGTACAACCTGAACTTAAATAATTCATTCCTTGATTCGCTAAACCAGCAACCTGTACATCGAGTAGTGCTAAATCAATGTACTGACCTACTCCTGTTTGCTGGCGAGCAATAATCGCAGCTTGAATCGCAATGGTTGCATATAAACCTGTTTGAATATCCACAACCGCTACACCGACTTTTTGTGAACTTGCGCCCAACTCACCTTCTTGTTCTCCCGTGATACTCATCAATCCTGACATGCCTTGGATGATAAAATCATAGCCTGGCTCTTCAGCACGTGGTCCATCTTGACCAAAGCCTGTAATTGAGCAGTAAATTAGCTTTGGATTAATCTGGCTCAAGGTTGCGTAATCCAAACCATATTTTTTTAATGATCCGGCTTTAAAATTTTCGATGACCACATCCGCGGTTTGAGCAATATGTTGTACCAGTTTTTGACCTTCTACAGTTGCAATATCAATGGCAACAGAAGATTTATTACGATTTGCAGATTGGTAATAACCTGACTCCCGAGTAGTTTGACCATGTTGATTCAGCATCCAAGGTGGTCCCCACATACGGGTATCATCTCCCACTTTAGGGCGTTCGATTTTAATGACTTCTGCACCTAAGTCTGCCAACACTTGCCCACACCACGGACCTGCAAGTACTCTACTGAGATCTAAAACTCGAATTCCTTTTAATGCACTCATTTATTTTGCCTCTATTCGAGGAGTGATGAACACTCCCTCAAACTCATGATTGAATCGGACTTACAAACAATTCGTCATATTTACGATATGCCATAAGCGCTTAATATGCTTAGATCAATAACTATTGTTGTTGTGGATCATATTGACGGTCTTTAATAAATAATCCAGGAAGTACGCCTGCGACAAAATATGCAGCCCCCATAACAATAAAGGCAGTCATAAAAGTCCCTCCTGAGGCTAAAAATCCGATGGTTGCTGGCGCAATTGCAGCACCAACACGTCCAATGTTATATGCACCACCAATTGCTGTACCTCGAACGTCAGTCGAGAATGATTCTGCCATATAGGTTGCATTCACACCGTAAGGAATTCCATACAGGAAGCCAAACGTGACCAATAAATACAAAATGTTCTCTGGTGTATTAAAGAAAATAATGACTGGAAGGAAAATCGCACTGGCAAGCGTACCAAATACAAATACTGCTCGACGATTAAATTTATCTGCGAGATAACCTGCCAATATTTTGCCTAGAATCATCGCTGTATATGAACCTACCATATAGCTGGTTAGATTTTTAAAATTCATATGCACTTCAGTTTCAAGATAGCTTGGCATCCAGTTATTGATACCGTAATAACCAAATTGTAAAAAGAATGCCGTCGTCATCCATAGTAAAAACATTTTACGATGTTTAAAGTTGGCAAAAATCTGCTTGTAGATGCTGCCACTTTTTGGTTTTTCTCGAATTACAACTTCAGGCGTCTTTTTCGTTTGCATTTGATCAATTTTGGTCAACTGCCAAGATTTTGGTTCTGGAACAAATCGTTGTAAGAAAATATTGATAAACGCAGGAATGACCGTAATGAAAAATAATACCCGCCAACCATGTTCAGGAATAATCGCACCCGCCAAAAGTGTTGCTACAATGTATCCTACTGTTTGCCCAGTCTGTAATGTACCCAATACAGTTGTGCGATAAGTAGTAGGCACATACTCAGCCATTAAGGTATTACATGCCATATATAACGCACCGATTCCTAATGCACCAATAAAACGCAATGCCATAAATTGCTCAAAGCTTTGCGTAAAACCTAATAGACATGTTGCTACAGAAAAGAAGGTCACCGAATTTGCAATGGTGCGCACCCGACCAAACTTATCACAAGACCACCCTCCCAAGATTCCACCAATCCCCATTCCTGCTAATGATGCACTCCCTAGAGCACCCGCTTGAAAAGTAGATAATGCAAACTCACCCTTTAAACTGGTTAAACTATAGGACAACAACATAATATCTACGCCATCAACCACCATGGCAAAATATGCAAATAACAATGCCCATTTCCATGTGTTGGGTCCTATTTTTTCATAAGTCCCAATATTCGAAGGCATTGTGCCTTTTGCTGTAATTGCAACAGATTGAACCTCATTGTTCATTTTTCCTTTACCTCATTTTCCCAAATGAGTCATCGCTTATCTTTCATCTTTACTCTACTGCTTTCTTTATTATTTTTATTGAGTACCATCTAGGAGTGAAGTTAGGGTATTTAAGTAGAATAGTTAAAGATAATGAGATATTTTCACGATGAATCCTTCTATCGTTTATATGTTTACCTTATTTTTTTGAAATTTAAGGTAAAAAAAGCCTAAAGGGATGCTGATTCAACATCCCTGTTTTAAAACTTATAAATTAATTAGAAAAAGCAGCGATACCCGTTTGGGCGCGTCCAAGAATCAAGGCGTGGACATCATGTGTACCTTCATAGGTATTAACCACTTCAAGATTGACCAGATGGCGAGCAACCCCAAATTCATCACTGATACCATTTCCACCCATCATGTCTCGAGCGACACGAGCAATATCTAAGGCTTTACCGCAGTTATTACGTTTAATTAAGGAAGTTCCTTCCACTGAAGCAATTCCCTCATCTTTCAGACGTCCAAAGCGCAAAGCAATTTGTAAACCTAGTGCAATTTCGGTTTGCATATCTGCCAACTTCTTTTGCACCAATTGGTTTGCTGCCAAAGGACGACCAAACTGTTTGCGATCCATTGTATATTGATGAGCAGTATGCCAACAGAACTCAGCAGCGCCCATTGCACCCCATGCTATTCCATAACGAGCGCTGTTTAAGCAAGTAAAAGGACCTCTTAAACCACGAATTTCAGGAAATGCATTTTCTTCAGGAACAAAAACATTGTCCATGACAATTTCGCCAGTAATCGAGGCACGCAAACCCACCTTGCCATGAATTGCAGGTGCTGAAAGTCCTTCCCAACCTTTTTCTAAAATAAAGCCCCGAATCTCACCGACATGACCTTCCGCTGAAACTTCCTTTGCCCAAACCACAAATATATCTGCAATTGGACTATTGGTAATCCACATTTTAGAACCCGTCAGACGATAACCACCTGCAACTTTTTTTGCCCGTGTAATCATACTTCCTGGGTCAGATCCATGATCAGGTTCGGTTAAACCAAAACAGCCAATGAACTCACCTGATGCCAGTTTTGGTAAATATTTCTGCTTCTGTTGTTCTGAGCCAAATTCATTAATAGGTACCATCACCAATGAACTTTGTACACTCGCCATTGAACGATAGCCCGAATCCACACGCTCGATTTCACGGGCAATCAGACCATAACTTACATAATTAAGCCCTGCACCGCCATATTGCTCAGGAATTGTAGGCCCTAATAACCCCAATTCCCCCATTTCACGAAAAATTGAAATATCTGTCTGTTCATGGCGGAACTGCTCAAGCACTCTAGGCATCAATTTATCTTGTGAATAGGCATAGGCAGCATCACGGATCATACGCTCTTCTTCAGTGAGTTGCTGTTCCAATAAAAAGGGATCTTGCCAATTAAACTGTACACGTGGTTTTTTTGCTGAATTGACCATTTGATTCATCGCATCCTCTGCTTGATGTATTTTGTGTTCTTGTCCTTGATGTTATGTGTGAAAAATCATTCTTTCAAACGATAAATTCTCATTCAGATATTCCATTTATGCATATCTTATGTTCTTATAAATCTAAGGATAAATCATATTTTATTGTTGAAATAATCCATACAACTGCTCATCTTGCTGTATTTTTATAGGCTTTTTAGAAATATTAAAAATTATGGAACTATTGTTGATGATTTATTTTTGCTAAAACGACATCTGCAGATGTTCAGTGTGACTTCGAAATAAACCAAGATATTCAAGGAAAGAATATGCGTAGAATGATTCCCTCATTACAATCTTTAATTTGTTTTGAAGCTGCTGCGAAACATTTGAGTTATACCTTTGCTGCACAAGAATTGCATCTCACACAAAGCGCAATCTCTCGTCAAGTCCAGCAATTAGAAGATTTTTTGGGACTACATTTATTCAATCGAACTCGACATGGCGTTGAACTGACCCAAGCAGGTGAACACTATTATAAAAATATAAAATCTCATTTATTGGGTATTGAACAAAGTACGCTTGATTTAATCAGTCATAAAGGTTTAGGCGGTACATTAAAGCTTGGTGTGGTTCCGACATTTGCCACACGTTGGTTGTTACCCCGACTATATAAGTTCAATGCAGTCTATCCAGAAATCACCATTCACCTTGAAACCAGCACCAAACCCTTTTTATTCAGTGAACATATTTTTGATGCCGCCATTTATACGGGAACACCCGAACAAATCGAAAATTGGCCTGGTGCAAAAATTCATTTTTTAATGAATGAAGATGTGGTACCTGTCTGTTCAGCTGATTTAATTTTTAAGTACTTCCCCGAATTAAAAGCACCTTCAGGACATTTAAGTCGTAGCTTGACTGCGGAAGAAATAGCAACTTTACCTTTACTACAACAAACCACACGCCCCTATATTTGGAAAGAATGGTTTGAAGTGAATGGCTATGAACATCCCTTTGCCTTAGAGGGACAAAGGCATGAATTGTTTTCTATGCTTGCTGTAGCAGCTACACATCATATGGGTGTTGCACTTATTCCACAGAAATTGCTGGAAAAAGAACTACGCTCAGGTGATTTAGTGATTGCCTCTGATATTAAACTCAAAGGCTCACGTGCCTATTACTTTGTCTATGCAGAACAACAACAATCGCCATTGATTGCGAAATTTGTTGAGTGGCTGCTTGATGAAGTAGAAATCTCCCAACATACATTTATGAAATAATCAGCTCATCTGGATCTACATCGAGTATTTTTAAATTAGATTTAAGCATTAAAGCCGATATAGCGATAAATTTCTTGTGCACCGACGACACCTAGACTGGTTTTGAAAATGATATAATCTGCATAGGTACTTTGACTCAATTCATTGAAGATGTTAAGCCCTTGATCATCATGTTGATGAATTTCATCCACGCTGCGTTGCATTGTCTGTTCAAACACATCTGAGATATATTCAAAACCTAAATCCATCGCAATAAACAAAGTATGTTCACAGGGTTGAAGATATTGCTCTTCATTCCAATCAATAACTGGATGTCTGCAATGGGGGCATGTAACATTTTCTTGAGAATTTTCTAGAGTGATCAGTTGAAATGGCATACGCTTTAGAACAAAATAAAATTGTATTTTAAACCAGTTAGCAAAATTAAACACTGAATTTAGACGATGCTATCGCAGGTTAAAAATTACGGGTTAAAACCTTTTATAAATACAGAAAAGATAGATAAGGATACTATGTCAACGATTGAAAAAGCGATTGCTTTAGCAGCTCGTAAACACGCAGGTCAAAAAGATAAAGGACAACAACCCTACATTTTCCATCCATTGAGATTAATGTTTAAAGTTAAAACTTCTGAACAGCAGATTGTGGCTGTATTGCATGATATTTTAGAAGACACTGATACAACTGTGGTCGATTTAATTTCCCTGGGTTTTAGTCAAGAAATTGTTGATGCCATCCTTGCCTTGACCAAAAAAGAAAATGAATCACGCATCGAAGCGGCTTATCGTGCTGTAAAAAATCCAATTGCAAGAATTGTCAAATTAGCTGATGTGGCAGACAATATGGATCTTTCTCGTATTCCGCATCCAACGACCAAAGATCTTTTAAGATTGGAAGAATATAAACAGGTTCAATTTATTCTGATGGCGGGTACGGCTTAAACTCTTTGTTTTTTCACAATTGACTCAATGCAATAATTAAGGTTAAAAATGCCAGATTGTTGTATTAATGGAATGGCTCATGCTGACTGATTTGGATGATTTTTACTGTTTTGGTTTGGTGGTTGAACATGGCGGATTTAGTGCTGCTGAACGTGCGACCGATATTCCAAAGTCTAAGCTGAGTCGCCGAGTGTATAATCTTGAAGAAAAATTAGGCGTTCGTCTGATTCAGCGTAGTTCTCGTCATTTTGCTGTGACTGATATTGGTATGAACATATATCGCCACGCACAAGTCATGATGAATGCAGCTCAATCTGCACATGATTTGGTCGATCATCTCAGCGAACAACCACGTGGACTGATTAAAGTCAGTGTACCCGTTACTGTTGCCCAAAGTGAATTATCCAAAATTTTACCTGCTTTCTTAAAAGCCTACCCTGAAATTAAAGTTCAACTGTTGGTCAGTAACCGCCGCGTCGATATTATCAATGAAGGCTTTGATCTTGCTTTGCGCGTACGTGCAAATTTAGATGATGACCCAAGTTTAGTATTAAGAAAATTTGGTAATATTGAGCAACATCTTCTTGCAAGCCAAGCCTACTTAAATGAATTTGGGATGCTAAAAAAACCAGAAGATTTAACTGAACATCGTATTTTAAGTATGGTCGATGAACATTTGGATCAACAAATGATTTTGCATGATGGTCAGAACCAACAGAAAAAAATTAAAGTCAATCCTGTTCTTATGGGATCAGATTTGATGATGCTGGCAAAATTAGCCAGTCAAAACTGTGGGATTGCACTTCTTCCAGATACGATTGCCAATGATTTTGTTGCATCAGGTGAATTGGTCCGTGTATTGCCAGATTGGAAAGCACCTCATGGTATTTTTCACGCAGTTTATCCTTCACGCCGTGGTTTACTCCCTGCTGTAAGGGTGTTTATTGACTATTTGGTTGAACACCTTAGCAATCGTTAGTCCGCATTTCACTCCTGTGTTGAAAATAAATGATCCACGGAGTCTGATCTATAGGCAGAATAAATTAAGTAAGATGGGCTGTTATTTGGTGTCCATCTATAGCTATTTTTGATACCATCATCACTGCTTAATTCCAACGTTTTTCTGATTTATATGACTTCATCTTATCAACAACAACTTGATGCCAAAATTGAACGTATTCAAACGCAGTTTGCTGAATTTAATCCACCATCACTTGAAGTTTTTGCTTCACCAGAACAAAACTTTCGTATGCGTGCAGAATTCCGTATTTGGCATACAGAAGACGATATGTTCTATGCCATGTTTGAACGGGATGAAAATCAACAAAAAACAGTTGCACGTATTGATGAATTTCCTATAGCAGATCTTAGTATCAATCAACTTATGCCAATTTTATTGGCTGAACTAAAAGTCAATCCGATCTTATCCAAACGTCTTTTTGAAGTGCACTTTCTTGCAACACTGAAAGGCGAAATGCTGGTCTCATTAATTTATCGTGCACCTTTGAATGAAGAATGGGAAGTTTTAGCAAAACAATTGGCTGAGAAACTCAATATTAAAATTATTGGACGTAGCCGCGGTCAAAAATTAGTATTGAGCGATGAGTTTGTTGTTGAAGAATTACAGGTATTTGAAAGAAAATTTCAGTATAAACAAATTGAAAGTAGTTTTACTCAACCTAATGCGCAAGTTTGCCAAAAAATGTTGCAGTGGGCTTGCCAAGCAGTGAATGGCGACAATCAAGACTTGCTTGAACTCTATTGTGGTAATGGTAACTTCACCCTTCCATTGTCATTAAATTTTAATCGTGTTTTGGCAACTGAGTTAGCGAAGTCTTCTGTTTATGCAGCGCAATGGAATATTGAGCAAAACAAGATTGATAATATTCAAGTAGCACGACTATCTGCTGAAGAATTTACCCAAGCTTATAATGGTGAACGTGAATTCCGTCGTTTGCAAGAAGCAGAAATTGATGTGCAAAGCTATCAATTTGATACGGTTTTTGTCGATCCGCCTCGTGCAGGGATTGATGACGATACGCTAAAATTATTGCAAGGTTTCGAGACGATTCTTTATATCTCATGTAATCCAGATACACTTTACAGCAATTTGGAAACCCTCACAAAGACCCATAAAATTGTTAAATTTGCAATGTTTGATCAATTCCCCTACACGCATCATGTTGAATCTGGGGTTTTGCTTAAAAAGATTTAAACAATTTATTACAACCATGACATGCCATGACAGATTTCATGGCATTTTTTTTCTTAATAATTTTTATTTATATCAACAACATATCATATTTTCTTATATTTAAAGTCAAAAAAGCAACTTAGAAAATTTTCAATGGTTGGCAAATTTAGTCTATAACTCGACCATTTACCTTAGCAGCCATCTTGAATTTTATAAAAAAACGTCTATATTTCGAACTATGTTAGGTTGCGTATGAAGGCTCTATGAGTTTTTGGCAAAAGCTGTTTATGGCTAAAGATACTGTGCAAAATGAACATAAAAATCAGATTGCATGTGTTGAAAATGATTGCTCTTGTAAATCCAATGATCAACTCTTATCCGCGTTGATGAACACTACAGATCAAGATGTGATTACTGGAATTAAGAAAGTACTGATCTCAAGAGGTTTCAGTAAAAAAGAGTTAAACCAATTACAGCATCCACCTATTCAATAGTCATGGATGACCGATAAAAAGCATTCAGTTTACTGGATGCTTTTTTAATTCAAATACAACAAATTTTGCTGTTTTAACTGAGCTTCTATACAATTATTTGTAATAATATAAATGTGAAGAATTCATCTTGAAAATAAAAAATCTCTTATTATTATTATCATTGAGTTGCACAATCGTCTACGCTGAGATCAGTGACAATGATATTGAAAGCATTGAAAATTTAAGTGATCAGGTTTTGGGAAATAAAAAACTAGCCAAACTAGAACCTCAGATCAAAGCTCAAATCAAAAAATCACAGCCCACTGTGCAACAATTATTCAAAGCTGAAGAAATTGATTATAACGATTCAGTTTATTTACACAATTATGCGATCATTACTTCTGGCTATGCTGAATATTTACTTGATCAACATTGCACAGAGCAGTCTCATCCTATTCAAGAACTCACAGAACAAGCCTATCTTGCATTAAAGAAACGTGACCCGAAAGATGCCATTGCATTGAATAATTTTGGACTTTTCTATGCACAAATGTCTGTATATTATCGAAAAAATAGTGATCCAACTCCTCGTTTAACTTATTTACTTAAAGCGGAGCAATTGTTTGAAACCTTGATTCAAATTGAACCTGACGATGAAGAATATCAAAGGAACTATTATGCTGTATTAAGTGATAAATTAATGTTGCTATACAAGTATCATCGAGATATAGAAGAACAGAAACGTTTAGTGAACATCCTCAAAAAGCCTTTATTTGAGTATCTATCCAATCCTGAACAAGCCTTTGACTCTGGAAACTTTATCATTCTTGCGCAGCAATACTACCAAGGCTTGAATAGAGAGAACCCCAAAGCAGCTGAAAGATGGTTAAGGGATAATCAACAAAAAATTGAAACAGTGGTCAATAAAAATCGTAAGCATACTCAGCGTGAAAATGAATTTTTAGCTGAATTTTATGCCTTATTAAATCAACCCGCAAAAGCACTCTCGTATTTAAAGCAATTAGAATTTTCAGATGAGAACAGCACTGAACCCTCGTCTTTTGAAGATGAGCCCAATCTAGCAAATTTAAGATTGAACCCTGAATATCAAAAATGGTTTAAAAAATATACTCAAGATTACCAAGAATACCGGAAAGCGTTACCTGAAGTTTGTAAAATAACTCAGTTAGAAATATTGGGTTCGCATTAATCTTAAATTGAAACTATTCGGGACGTCTTTAGCGAATCAACCCTTGTGGCTGTAAAATAATCACCAAAGCTCCGATGATGACGATACATCCTCCAAGTAAATCCCAACGGCTGAGACTAACTTGATCAACAAATCTCAGCCACATTAAGGCCGAAAAAATATAGATTCCGCCATATGCTGCATAAATCCGCCCAGATGCTGCTGGATGTAAAGTTAAAAGCCAAACAAATACGGCTAAGCTTAAGGCAGTAGGTATCCATAACCAATGGCTTTTGTTTTGATTTAAAATGAGATAAGGAAAATAACAACCTAGAATTTCAGCAACTGCCGTGACTAAAAATAATAAAATCGTGGTGAACAGTTTATTAAATGCAATATCCATTTCTACTCAAGCGTAATTGATATTGTAAAAGTATAGGTGATTTTCACAGAATATCTGCAATAAATTTATTTTCCTTGATGACTGATTCAATTTTTAGTATTCAACTATTGCCTATGTTGAACAAAAAAAAGAAAATCTTACATTAAAGCATCCATCGATTATTTTATACGCCAACAAATACGATAAAATAATAATCTCTAAAATCTTGTCGTCTTAAATGAACATCCACTATACCTTATGTGGTTTCTTACTGATCTTTTTTTTCAGCCAACAAATTAAAGCAGCAATATTTACGCTTCCGCTTTGGACAAACACATCCATCACAACACAAAATCCAAATACAGTTATTAAACATGGTGCTGTCAGCCACATTGACTCCCCCTATCTCAACTTATATACACCAAAATATAATAACCATGTTGCAGTTATGACGATCAGCGGTGGTGGATATGCCCGAGAAGAACTTGCCAAAGAAAGTACACCTACATCAGAGTTTCTACAACAACACGGCTTTACAGTATTTGAATTAATCTATCGACTGCCCAATCAGGATGCTAATGATACTCTTGCGCCCTTTCAAGATGGACAAAGAGCCATACGCATCATTCGGGCTCAAGCAGAACGATTTAATATTGATCCAGAAAAAATTGGTGTATTGGGATTTTCTGCTGGCGCACATTTAGCAGGTATGCTTGCTACCCAATGGTCACATCAATTTTCAACACTTCATGATTCAATCGATCAAGTATCAGCTCAACCCAACTTTGTCGCATTACTTTATCCTGTGATTAGTATGCAAGCCCCCTTAGACCATACGCATGCTTATAAAAGTTTAATGGGGAAAAATCATGATTCAGTGAAACAAGCATTTTTTTCAGTCAATTTACAGGTGAATCAACATACTCCTCCAATATTTTTAGCACATGCGCTTGATGATCACATTGCATCTGTTCAACATAGTTTAGATATGCAAATGGCTTTAGATAAAAACAAAATCCCTTATGAATTACATTTATTTAAAAATGGTGGACATGGCTGGGGTTTAGGAAAGGCAAATACAGAAACAACGCAATGGCCAACATTATTCTTAACATGGCTGCAAAATATGAAGATTGTAGAAACAGATTATTCAAATAAAAAATAACCCGCAATCAATGCGGGTTATTTTCTAAATCACTAAGGCTAAGCATCGTCCATCATTATGCTGGTTCAGCAGTTTGGTCCTCAAAAACCTCAAGTGTTAAGCCAACAGCTTTGCCATTCTCTTTTTTCACAGACACTGCAACATTACCGCCATGATCTGCTAGCTCACCGAAGAGGATCATTTCAGCAAGCGGTTTCTTGAGATGTTCTTGAATTAAACGTTGCATCGGACGAGCGCCCATCAAACGGTCATAACCATTTTCAGCCATCCAATCACGCGCAGATTGATCAACTTCAAGTACAACTTTCTTGTCATCAAGCTGTGCTTGAAGCTCAGTTAAGAACTTATCTACCACAGATTCAATCACGGTTGTAGGTAAAGCTTTAAACTGAATCACGCCATCCAAACGATTTCGGAATTCTGGAGCAAATGCACGCTTCATTGCTTCCTGATTGTCATTACTGTTGTCTTGCTCTGTAAATCCAATACTGGTACGAGAAATACTTTCGGCTCCAATATTGGTGGTAAGCACAATAATCACATTGCGGAAATCAGACTTACGCCCATTATTATCAGTTAACGCCCCATGATCCATGACTTGTAATAACAAATTGAATACATCTGGATGCGCTTTTTCAATTTCATCCAATAACAATACGCAATGCGGATTTTTATGGATGGCATCCGTCAGCAAACCACCTTGATCATAACCCACATAACCAGGAGGCGCACCGATCAATCGAGATACCGCATGACGTTCCATATATTCAGACATGTCGAAACGCACAAGTTCAACACCCAGTAATTTTGCCAATTGTTTGGTGACTTCGGTTTTACCCACACCTGTAGGACCAGCAAACACAAAACTACCGACTGGTTTATCTGGTGCTTTTAAACCAGCACGTGACAATTTAATCGCAGATGCTAATGCACTAATCGCTTCATCTTGACCAAATACAACACGCTTAAGATCACGCTCCAAATATTCCAATACAGATTTATCATCTTTAGAAACAGTTTTAGGCGGGATACGTGCAATCTTAGAAATAATATCTTCGATATTTTCAACCGTGATCAATGTATCATCTTGTTCTGCTTTCAAACGGCGTTGCGCACCTGCTTCATCAATCACATCAATTGCTTTGTCCGGTAAGAAACGATCATTGATAAATTTAGCAGAAAGCTCAACCGCTGACACTAAAGCTGAATCTTCATATTTGACATGATGAAAATCTTCAAATTTGCTTTTCAACCCACGTAAAATATCGATTGTTTCTGAGATAGATGGCTCATTCACATCAATTTTTTGGAAACGACGTGATAAAGCATGATCTTTTTCAAAAACTTGACGATATTCTTGGAAAGTCGTTGAACCAATGCAACGTAAAGTCCCATTTGCCAATGCAGGTTTGATCAAATTGGATGCATCCATCGTGCTGCCCATACTTGAGCCAGCGCCAATAATCATATGTATTTCGTCAATAAACAAAATCGCATCGGGTTTCTTTTTCAAAGCGTTCAGTAGTTGTTTTAAACGTTTCTCAAAGTCACCACGATATTTAGTACCTGCAACTAAAGCCCCTATGTCTAGACTAAACACTTCAGCATTGGCAAGTGGTTTAGGCGCTTTACCATTCACGATTAACCAAGCAAGACCTTCAGCAATTGAAGTTTTACCCACACCAGGGTCACCGACCAATAAAGGGTTATTTTTCCGACGGCGGCAGAGAATTTGAGCAGCGCGCTCAATTTCTTTCTCACGACCAATCAAAGGATCAGTTTTGCCTTTTTGCGCTTCAATATTCAAATTTAAGGTATATAGCTCAAGTGGACCTGCATTTGCTGAAGCGCTTGATTCACCTTCAAGATCATCAGATTCTTCTTCAACCTGAATCTCTTCTTTACGCGCACCATGCGATAAATATTGAGTCAGCGTTAAACGATTGATTTGATGACGTTTGAGCAAATACACAGCAAAAGAGTCACGTTCAGAGTACATTGCAACCAAAACATCCGCACCTTCTACAGTACGATCACCACCACTCGATTGAACATGGAAAATTGCACGTTGCAATATACGATCAAAACTTTCAGTTGGATGAGGGGCTTGGTCGTTGTTTTCTCCGAGTTTAGGCGTATGTTGCTCAACATACTCCTCTAATTCTTTACGCAAACTGATAATTTCAGCACCACATGCTTTCAAAGCATTTACCGCTGAGTCGTTATCGAGTAAAGCTAATAATAAATGTTCAACCGTAAGAAACTCATGTCTCTTTTGACGAGCCATGCTAACAGCCAAACGGAGTGAAACTTCTAATTGACGACTGAGCATGAAACCCCCTTATTCTTTTGGCTCAATCTGACAAAGTAATGGATGACCTTGAGATCGAGCGTAGTTATTTACTTGGTTGGCTTTTGTTTCCGCAATATCTCTCGGATATACGCCAGCTTCACCTTTGCCTTCATAATGTACTGTTAACATTACTTGAGTGGCTTGGTCAAGATTCAAAGCAAAGTATTGTTGTAAAATTTCAATAACAAAGTCCATTGGCGTATAGTCATCGTTTAGTAAAATGACTGAATACATCGGTGGTCTTTTTACTTCAGGGGGCGCTGTTTGGACAGCAACATCCCCCTGTTCGTGATGAGGATCTTCAGATTGGCTTGCACGAATATTCAAATGCCAATCTACATATCCTGAATCACGGAACGATGATTTCACTTCATTTAAACTCATTTGACGCTTATTAGTTCGCATATTTTCCAAAATACTTATGATTTATTGAGAATTGGCTTCTGCTTGAGGTACCTCAGCAGCAAATGCGGCTGCACTATCCACAGCCTTTCCGCGTGACCAACTGAATCGCTTAATGACTGGCGTAGCACCATTTAAACGCACTTCGATAAATTGTGGGTTGAAACCTTTCGGCATCGTCCAGCGACCTGTTAAACGCTCATAATCCGTAAAATTGTAGTTCGCATCACTCATTGGCACAGTCAACACTTCTGTACCACTAATTAAGCGAATTTCCACTGTACCTGTTGCACGTCTTGGACTCACTTGAATCAGATCAAGTTGATATTCATAAGCATTTTCAGGCAAAGGTTTAACTGCGAGATTTTGAATCGTTAAACTTAAACCACCGCGTTGTTTTAACACTTCACGGTAGATTGCACTCATCACATCGACTTGTGATTTTTCTGCATTGGCTTTATTCAATGCTTCTAATAAATCATTGGCATTAGAAACAGCCACATCACGTTCTTGTACAGTCGCATTTAAGTTTTTATTTAACGTAGCCAGTGTCGTTTTTTGTTGTTTAACCACTTCTACCAATTGTTCTGCGTCTGCATCAAAACCAACAACCGTCAGTCCTTGGCGGTGTCCAACTGTATAGCCTAAAAGTACACTACCCGCACATAATACGACACCCCCGATCACCAACGGCATATTGCCTTTTAGAAAAGGTTTTTTTGGTGTTTGAGCTGGTTGTGACGCGGTATTTGTTTCTGTGTTCTGCATCGTCATCTCTAAAGTATTGATCGCATCAAAACACACATTTAACCGCAAAGTTAAATGTGTGTGAAGTTATAAAGCGTTTTTTATGGTAATAATCCGATACCTTGTAAACCGGCATCTTCAGCAAAACCAAACATTAAATTCATATTTTGTACTGCCTGACCTGCAGCCCCTTTAACTAAATTATCTTGCACCGATAATACAATCAACTTTTTCGGTTGTGGTTTGTACAACGCAATTCTTAGTTGGTTTGCACCACGTACTGAACGTGTTTCTGGTGAACTGTTGGCTGGCATTACATCGACAAAGGCTTCATCAGCATAAAACTGCTCATAAAGTGTTTGTAAATCAGCCTGCTCACCTTCATCAGTCAGATCAATATAAATTGTACTGAGCATACCACGAATCATCGGCACCAGATGAGGTACAAAGAGGATGTGATCAAATACACCTTGTTGACCTGAAATATTTTCAAGTGCTTCGACAATCTCCGGATGATGTCGATGTCCTGCAACCCCATAAGCCTTGAAGTTATCGGCATTTTCAGAATAGATCATACCTAGACTGGCTTTACGTCCCGCACCAGAAACACCTGATTTTGCATCAATAATAATACTTTCAGGTTTAACCAATGTTGCAGCTTGTTTGAACAAAGGCGCTAAACCCAGTTGTACAGTTGTAGGATAACAACCCGGATTCCCAACCACCTTGGCTTGTTTAATTTGTTCACGATTAAGCTCAGACAAA
Organism: Acinetobacter sp. Ag2; assembly: GCF_001005515.1. NCBI lineage: Bacteria > Pseudomonadati > Pseudomonadota > Gammaproteobacteria > Moraxellales > Moraxellaceae > Acinetobacter > Acinetobacter sp. Ag2. The sequence goes on along the minus strand of NZ_LBNA01000045.1, from coordinate 53,126 downwards.
CCGTATACTGAATCTTTTAAAATGTCGGGACAAGCATGCTGCATACCGTACCATTTTTCAAATTGAGCTAAATTATGCAAACGAAAATCAGCTGCTAAATCAATAACTTTGGTGTTTGATGCTAATAACTCTTTGGCATGTTGCATTGCAACACCATGCGGCGTCGCGAAAAATACTACATCACATTTTTTTAGTTCATCAATTTTTAAATCTGAATAGTGAAGTGACGTATGTCCACGTAAACTAGGAAACATATCATCTACTCGACGACCATCTTCAGTACGCGATGTCAGTACATTCACTTGAACATTTGGATGTCGCAGTAAAAGACGCAACAATTCAACGCCTGTATAACCCGTTCCACCGACAATACCCACTGAAATCACGTTTTTTACCTCGATTTAAAAGTATCCATTCTGTTGGACAGTAGTATGACAGGAAGTTTATGCTTTCTAAACTGTTTTACTTGGTTTTTATCATTTTTAATATCATTGCAAATCTTAATTTCTAACTATCCGTGCATTCATTAGCCCTGGATAATACAATTACGACCAGCACGTTTGGCGGCATATAAGCATTTATCTGCAGATTCTATACCGAGTGCTAAATTTCGATACTGTAACTGAACAAGCCAGAAACTGGCTGTTAATAAGATATTTTTAGAAGAAAAAACCTCCTTTTCAATACTTATACGTATTTTCTCAGCAATTTTATAGGCAAGTTCAGCATCGGCAGCCTGTAATAGAACAATGAATTCTTCTCCTCCAAAACGCCCAACCAAGTCTTCTTCTCCAACATTTTGACTGACCAAATCACTGACTCTCTGTAAAATTTGATCACCAATCAAATGCCCGTGGGTGTCATTAATTTTTTTAAAATGATCAACATCACACATCAATACAAAATATTGTGTTTGAGATAAATCAATTAAGCTTGTTTTTGCAGCATCATAGAACCCACGGCGATTAAGCAAATGTGTCAGTGGATCTCTTGAACGATCATCATTCAGTTTTAAAATGATATCCCGAACCAGTGTTCCAACAACAATAATCGCAAACCACAAGCTCAACAGAATACTTGCAGCTAACATCATGAGCCACCAAGCAGAATCTACAAGCATATTCGATTGAATATTTTGCAGACAGAAGTAAACAATAATGCTACGGGAAAAAGTATATAAAACAATGAAAAGATAAGAATAATCTACTAATTTATTAAGCCAGTCACGATGCTGATAATCTTTAAAAAGTGAGGGCAAAACCAAAGACTCAATCGTCGCAATGGCTAGATTTAAAATCAGCATTCTAATCCAAAGCTGTTCATCAACATATGAAAAGTAAATCATGAACGGCAGTGTTAAAGCAATTAAAGCAAATGCCAATAGATTGTGAGCGTTGCCATCTTTGCGTAATGCCATGGCATAAGCACTTGCCCAAGCTCCGAGTAAATAGAAACAGCCTAAAAGTGGTGCTGTTAATGTCAACTGTTGGTTGGTCATAAAGCTTTGTGAAGCCAAAGAAAATGACGGCACAATATAACCAATCCCCAACCAAAATAAATATGTAGGTGCTTTAAAAAAGAAGTGACAAATCAGAAGTAAACTACCCATTAATATCAGGCAGATGGGTACAATTAAAATAAAGTAATGAGTATCTGCAAAATTCACGTCTGATATCTTTATGATAAGAAATAGGAAATATCGGAAAGTCGACAAGTTTAGAGTATTTTTTTTCACACGCCCAATTAATGCTTAAAAATAGTCATATTATTTTGTAATTTGATTTGTTTTTAAGAGTTTCATTTCCTCCATGCGATGAAAATCTAAATTTTATACTCTTTTTTATCACACCTTTGATTCAATTCAAGCCTATTCTAATCAGACAACTCATCTATTTTATATCACCAACTCTATTAAAAACCATTAGAAGTTGCTTATCCACACAAGGAACAAAGCTCAGCTTCACTCACTATTGATTTAAAGCTTCTTGTATTCCTCAATAAATTCAGAGAGAATAAATTAGAGCAATTACTCTAATTATTAACAATAGGAATATCTTGTTATGATCGGATCCCGAAAATGGATGGAAATCAACCAAGGAAGTCTAAGCTTTAAAGAAAAAATCAACCTGCTCAAACAGACTTTACTTCCAACCACGTATAAGTACGCCAAAACCTTTATACAGTCTCATGTTAATCATACTCATTTTGCATTACACGATGTTCAAATCCCTGATACACCTATGGTTAAAGAGGCAATGGCTGAGCTAGAAAACACACAAGATCGAGTAATTTTCCACCATTCCTGGCGTAGCTTTTTTTGGGGAGTCGGTATAGCACATAGCAAAGACTGGCATTTTGACCAAGAGAGTTTTGTCATTGCCTGCTTAATGCACGATTTAGGTTTAGTTGAGCATTTGGATCAATATTCTTGTAACTGCTTTACTTATGAAAGCGCCTTACGTTCGGAAAGTTTATGTCTAAAACATCAGTATGATGCATCAAGAACAAAGATTATTTCTGAAGCTATTTGTCTACATATGAATGGGTATTTAGATGAATCTAATCAAGATTTACCGATAGAGGCTCTCTTGCTACAACAAGCGACTTCATGCGATGTGATTGGCACTGATTATGCACGATTCTCAAAAACATATGCTGAAGATGTGTTGATACAGCATCCTCGAACTCAATTTAATTCGCATTTCAAAAAACTTTTACATAAGGAATCGCTTAATCATCCTCAATCCCGCACAGCTTTGGTTTCTAGATTAGGATTGCCCTATATGATTCAGCTCAATATTTTTAAGGAATAATCAAATGTTGAATAACACCTTAACCAAAAAAACGATATATTTTCAACAACATCCTATCCTTGTTGAGCTTTATTTTCACCCACAAAATAAACACACCATTATTATATTGGCTGCTTTAGGCGTAGCTATAAATAAATACGAAAAGTTAATTTCTTTGCTCACAAATCATGGTTTTAATCTCGTTGTTGCAGATTATCCATATTGTGGACGCAACACACCTCATGTATCTGCTCAAATTGACTATGGTTATGCCGATCTTATTCGTGATTTTATTCCACAACTTGAACAGGTTGCCTTAGACGCAAATCTTCAATCACCTATTTTATTGGGTCATAGTTTAGGTGGGCATTTGGCGACATTGTATGCCCAAAGCCATGACAATACAGTTATTGGTATAGCAGCAGGCAATATCGGGCTAAAAAACTGGGACTTAAAAGGCAAAATCAATATTTTAAAAGCGGTTAGTGTTATCAATGCCATGATTTTAAAAGATGGTTATTTTGCTGGGTATAAAATTGCCTTTGGCAATCGAGAAGCCAAATCTTTAATGCGAGATTGGTCAAAAGTTGTCTTTACAGGAAATTATAAACACATCATCACTCAGCAAAAGATTGTTGAAAATGCAGCCTTATTTATTGCTCTAAAGGATGATGACTTTGCACCAATGTCATCGATGTTGGGTTTAAGTCATTATTTCAAACAGCCAATTGTCGAAACTTTAGATCTCACCCAAACCATCAAGGGAAATCAACATAGTGCTTGGATTAAGCAACCCGAACAAATAGTCAATAAAATTAAACAATGGGTGAATAGGACTACTTTATAATTTTTTCTTTAGACATCAATACATAAGCGCCATCATCACTTTCACCTGTACTGACTGCTTTCCAATCATGGTGTTTATAAAAAGCCAGCGCAGTTTTATTCTCAGATAAACATTTGAGATAGCCTGTGTCATTAAACAGTTTTTCTGCCGACGCTAACAAAGTGCTGCCTACGCCTTGATTTTGTACACTTGGAGCAACAAAGAGATGGTGTAAAAAATTATCTTGAAGATAAATAGAAGCAAAGCCCAAATATTGTTGATTATTTTCAGCAACGAGAACAATTTCATTTTGCGTAGATACCTCAAAATCTCCAAGTTGCCATTTCGAAGAATCCAGCCATGACCAACTCTTCTTTCGACTCTCTAAAAAAAGTTCACTCAATGGCAGCATATCTTGTGGTTGAAAATATCGGATCTTCATCATCGTTCCAAGCATCTTTTTTATGGCATTTCACTCTTTATCAAGTTAAATTGGTCTTTCCCCAAGCACCTCAACAATACGTAATAAATAGCCATCTGGATCTTGGACTAAAAATTGTTTTTGACCATGCTCTACATCATCTGCACGATACCAGCATTCTTCCAACTCACTGAACAGTGACCATTGAGCCAAAGTTAAACGACTTAAAATCTCATCAAGCTGTTCAACTTCGATTTGAAAGTTTATCCCTCGTCCCAATGGATAATCTAACTCTGCAGTAAGCCATTGCCCTTCCTGTTGTTGTTCCAGCATAAACTGTACACCATCCAGATCAAGGTAGATAAATTGTTCTTCTTTTCGCTGATACATAACAGTAAAACCCAAAAGTTCCACCCAAAACTGATAACTTTTATGCAAATCTTTTACGATTAGTTCGGGGACCAATTTGTTCCATTGCATTGAACACCTATCCTATTATCATTTTATAAATCTAAGATTCAATATGTTGCAATATATTGATGATTTTTCCAAATGGGTCTTTGACATAAAAACGCTTTACGCCCCATTCTTCCTGAGTCAACGCGTACGTGATGATCAAATTCAACTTCACTGCCTGATGATACAGTTCATCAACATTATCTACCTCGATTGAAAAATCAGGTACAACTGTTGAGTTTCCACCTTGTGATGCAATGCTAATTTGAGGGTGCATCATTTCATAATTAGCATAGGTTTTGATCCACCCATGATCCATGACTAAATCCATGCCTAGAAAGTCAGCATAAAATTTTTGCGCCAAGGTCAGGTCAAAAGCCTGAATATTACTGACGATTCTTTTTATTGCCATGTTATTTTCCAACGCTATTTTTTTAAAATTTACACTTTATTTTACGATTGGATCAGCTCCACCACCAAGGTAAAGTTCCATTTTTTAAAATTTGACGATGTTGCTTATAATTCGGATCATATTTCGAAACTTCCGACCAAAATGTAGCGCTGTGATCAAAATATCGAGTATGCGCTAATTCGTGTATGCATACATAGCGTGTGATCTGTAAATCACACAATACCAATGCGCTATTCAACATAATGTCATGTCGAGAAGTACAACTTCCCCAACGGGTTTTAGGTTGTCTAATTGTACACTGTTTATACTTTAAACCTGTTTGTTCACTGATTTGTTGTAAGTACTTGGGCAAATGCTGTTGAGCATAATGAATTACAAATTTTTTTAAATAAACTTCAGCTTGATGATCTCTGATCAAAATGGTAAGTGATTGCTCATCAAAAACATAGGCTTGCCTTTGCTTTTGATAAATAATCTTGAGTGGTTGTTGCAGATTAAATAGTTTCAATGTAGATGGTAAACTTCGGTCAACAAGCGAAATATGTTGTTGCTGTTTTTGCCATGTTTCGATCACCCATTGTTCTGACTGTTTTAAAAAATCATCAATTTGACGTTGAGTACAAAACTTGGGCACAGTTAATCGAATTTGAGATGGTTCAACACGTAAACGTAAACGTGTGGCACGTGCATGATGAGTAATTTTAATTTCAGGAAGTGTGGCTGTCATATAACTCTAAATTTAATTTACCCCAATGCCCTAGAAGAAAGAAAACCCTTCTCCAAGAAGGGTTTAACAGGAATAGAACTAATATTTAGATCGCTGTACGCTCTTCAATACCATTATTGGTTGCAACGATGGCAACATCAGCTTTATTGATTGCAAAAATCCCGTTGCATACAACACCTGGAATATCGTTGATGGTCTTTTCCAATTCAAGCGCATTTAAAATATTCAAATTAAAAACATCTAAAATCACATTACCGTTATCAGTAACAACACCCTCACGATAAGTCGGATCACCCCCTAAAGAGACGATTTTGCGTGCAACTGCTGAGCGTGCCATAGGAATCACTTCAATTGGTAACGGAAATTCACGTCCTAATTGCTCAACCCATTTTGAATCATCGACAATACATACAAACTTTTTTGCAATTGAAGCAACAATTTTCTCGCGTGTCAGTGCAGCACCACCACCTTTGATCATATGCATATGACGATCAATTTCATCCGCACCATCCACATAGGCATCTAAACCACCGACATGGTTCATATCAACCACCTCAATTCCTAACTTTTTAAGGCGTTGCGCAGTCGCCTCAGAACTTGCTACCGCAGCTTCAAGTTGAAGTTGAGGCAAAAGCTCAATCAAAAAATTGACTGTACTTCCAGTTCCCACACCCAAAATGCCCCCTTTTGGTAAGTGTTTTAAAGCGGCTTGGGCTGCAGCTTGTTTTTTCTCATCCTGGGTTGCATAAAGGCTCATGACATCTCTCAATTAAATTTCAATTTCCTGCACATTTTGCATAATTTTAAAACGCAAAGGTGCAACGGTTTGTTACAATGGATGCTCATTTTAAACTGTTAGATGGAAAATTAACATGCTGTCTCGTTTGGTTCGACAAATATTACAGGCAACGGTCTATGACGTTGCAATCGAAACCCCACTCGAAGCAGCGCCACGAATTAGTGAAAAACTAAACAATAACATTCGCTTCAAACGCGAAGACTTACAACCTGTCTTTTCTTTCAAGCTGCGCGGTGCTTATAACCGTATCAGCCAATTACCGAAATCTCAGTTGGAACGTGGCGTTATTACTGCTTCTGCGGGTAACCATGCACAAGGCGTGGCTTTATCTGGTCAAAAGTTAGGTATTCGCGCCATTATTGTGATGCCCAAAACCACACCCGATATTAAAGTACAAGCCGTTAAACGTTTGGGTGGTGAAGTGGTTCTCCACGGCGATTCTTTTGATGTTGCCAATAAATATGCAATTCAACGTGCAGCAGATGAAGGCATGACCTTTATTCCACCTTATGATGATGAACTGGTGATGGCTGGGCAAGGAACGATAGCCAATGAAATTTTACGTCAATGGCGCGATGTTGAATATGTATTCGTTGCGGTTGGTGGTGGTGGTCTTATTGCAGGTGTAGCAGCGTATCTGGGAGATGTCGCACCACATGTCAAAGTCATCCCTGTAGAATATGATGAATCTGCCTGTCTAAAAGCCGCTTTAGAAGCTAAAGAACGCGTGATTTTACCTTCTGTTGGTTTATTCGCTGATGGCACAGCTGTGGCTCAAATTGGTGAGAAACCATTTGAAGTTATTCAATTACAAAAATCTGATCTTTCAGGACCAATTGTTGAGCCAGAGGTTGTTTTAGTCAACACCGATGAAATCTGTACAGCGATTAAAGATACTTATGACGAATGTCGCAGTATCGTAGAACCTTCTGGTGCAATGGCTTTGGCAGGTATCAAAAAATATGTAGAAATGCATGGGCTTGAAGGCAAGAACATGGTGTCAATTGTTTGTGGTGCAAACATGAACTTTGACCGTTTACGCTATATTGCTGAAAGAACTGAATTAGGTGAACGTAAAGAAGCGATTTTTGCAGTTACGATCCCAGAAGAAAAAGGTTCTTTCCTTAACTTCTGTCGTGCTTTACAAGGTCGTAATATCACTGAATTTAACTATCGCGCAAGTGATGCTTCAGCAGCTCAGGTTTTTGTCGGTATTAGTTTGAAATTTGGTGAAAAAGAACGCCATGACATCTATGAAGCATTGAAAGTTCATTATGATGTTGATGATCTATCTGATGATGAAGTCGCAAAACTGCATATTCGTTATTTGATTGGTGGTCATGCAGATATTGCCAATGAACGTTTATTCCGAGTTGAATTCCCTGAACGCCCTGGCGCATTATTGACTTTCCTTGAACGTTTGGGTCCTACACATAACATCAGCTTATTCCATTATCGTAATCATGGTGCAGCAGAAGGTCGTGTTCTGGTTGGCTTGGATGCAGAAGATGCCGTACAAAACCCAGATGGTTTAATTGAGACTTTGGAAAATATCAATTATCCATACCAAGAAATTACCAATAATCTCGGTTATCAACGTTTCTTGAAATAAATTTAATGAAGCCTATAAATAGCCCGTAATACTTTACGGGCTATTTATATCCATTTTATAAAAATAATAGACTTGCTTGATTCATCACTCTTTCCCGAACCGTCATTCAGCAAAAATAGTTACTCAATCTCCTTCTTTTGCAATGCAAGATAGAACTATCAATATCGCTATAATTTCACGTAGTTTACTTTTTAAGAGTCGAAAGGGTTTTAAGAAGTTAAAACGTATAGATCAAATATTTAAAACAATCATACAATAAAGCGACCTATACTCAATATACGACCATATTTAAATCACCATCATCATTAAATGCCTCATTAAAAGCATCTGCAATTTGAATTAATTGATCTTCATCTTGCGTAGGTAGCAACATCCAATATGGATTCTCTCGATAAACCACTAATAATGATAACTGGTATTGGTTGGCTACTTTTTTAATCGCATCAAAAATGATTTCCTCTGTACGTTCCATCACATCCATTTGGTCTTCAAATGAAACATCATCAGCATCTTCAAATTGTTCAAAGAGTTCCCCAACGGCTCTTTCAATTTCATTTTGCAATTGTTCAGTGTCAACATTGTGCTTTTTAAAATAAAAGTTATCTTCAATTCCATTATCATAATAATCTTTTAATTCAAAATAATGTAGGAAATCATGCTGTTCATTGATCCATTCATCAAAAGAATCGAATTCATCGTCTACAGGAATGGGTTGTGTCTTTAATTCAGCAACAGTTGCTTGAAGAAGTGGGTATATTTTATGTGGCATTATAATCTCTCATCATATTATTGTTAGCTTAGTGAAAAGCAAATTTAAACCTCAAGTCGATCTAGAACAATCAAATAATGCATAGTGCTCAATACTGACATCTTCATCATGAAATTGTTTATTAAAATGTTTACAGAATTTTTCGATTTTATGCTCATGGTTGGGAACAATCAACCAATAATAATCTTCAGCGTAGATCAGAAGCAACTCATGCTGATGCTGTTTTGCTTCGGCTAATATTTCTTCAAATACAATATCATAGACTTGATCTTGCACATTATAATAACGTCCAATAACATCTTTATGCAATTCATAATGATCAAATAAAGGTTGAGCTCTTTGACGAATGGTACTTTGAATACCTAGACCATCAACGGCATATTCATGAAATACCGCACTTCGCTCAATCTGATTTTCATGAAATTCCATGCGATCTATTTTCATCAAATACGCACGAAAACGACCACCGAATTTTTCAGCAGCCATCCAATTCAGAAACTCTTCAAAACTTTTACGATACTTCTTTTTTGGTATATCCCTTTGCTTCAATTCAGGGAACCAATGTTGGAGTATTTTATAAATTTTTTTATCGTCCATTTTCTTATACTTACTTAAAGAACTAAATCTTGATGAAGATCAATTTTGTATACCTTGACTGAGCATAGCTAACTCATTTGAAGGTTTTATGACATAATTCAGGTTTTATTTACATATATCAGTTTATATTCAAGGTTTCGAGATTGGCGATTGAATACTTTAAATATAAAATATATAAAAATTGAAGATGATAATGCTCACACAATTTCAGTGCTGAGATAAGGATTTTGTAGAATGGCGCAGTTCGCTGTTATCGGTTTAGGTAGTTTTGGTGAAGCTGTTGCGCTTGAACTCACCAACTTAAACCATGATGTGATTGGTATTGATACATTAAAGAAAAATGTAGAAAACATTGCAGATAAAATCAGTCATGCCGTCATTGCAGATGCAACAGATGAACATGTTTTAGATGAACTCAATATCAAAAATTGTGATGCTGTTGTAGTTGCAATTGGAGAAGATATTGAAGCCAGTATTTTGTGCGTACTTCATCTCAAAAACCTGGGTATTGAAAAGATTTTTGTCAAAGCCAAATCTAAATCCCACCACATGATTTTATCGCATTTGGGAATCAGTAAAATCATTCACCCTGAAGAAGATATGGGAATCCGTGTTGCCCAGTCTTTAAGCTATCCGATGGTCAGACGCTATATGGCGCTCAATAATGATCGTTATATCGTAAAAATTGAAATTGGTGCGAACTTACAAGGCGCTCAGTTTCAAACTGTCATGGAAAATACCCCAGAACTCACCACTTTATTGTTACAACGTGGATCTCATGTCCTCTATGATATTGCACCTGGCACAATTTTACAGGAAAAAGACATTTTAATTCTTGAAGGACCTGTAGAAATGCTCAGACAATTTTCGATTCGCTTCTTATAGTTATAACTATGCGTTTATCTAAAAAAGAACTGATCAACAAGCAACACAACAGTATCAATCTCAGCCCTCCAAGCTTACTCGCTTTAGGTTTTCTGAGTTTTATTATTATTGGAACAGTGTTGCTCAAACTTCCTTTTGCCCATCAAGGTGATTTGACTTGGGTAGATGCTCTGTTTACGGCGACATCCGCAGTAACGATCACAGGGCTGTCCGTCGTCAATATCGGTGAATCACTGACCACTTTCGGTCAAGTGGTGGTCATGATCTTGATTCAATGTGGTGGTCTGGGATTTATGACCTTCGCAATCCTCGCTGCACTAAGTCTATCGTCCAAGATTGGGCTCAAACAGCAAATTATGGCGCAAGAAACCATTGGACAAACCAGTTTAGCAAGAGCAACTTTTACTGTTAAAGGTGTTTTTCTCTATTCATTATTTTTTGAAGCGATTGGTACGGGTATTCTGACCATGGCATGGTCGCATCATTACGACCTAGAACACGCTTTCTTCTATGCCCTATTTTATAGTATTTCTGCTTTTAACAACGGTGGATTCTCACTATTCCCCAACAGCTTAATGAGTTTCTCGGATCAGTACATGGTGACCTTTACCATCAGTATGCTATATATCATTGGTGGTATTGGTTTTGTTGTATTGATGGACATTAAGAAAGCCAAACGCTGGAAGAAACTTTCAACCAACAGCAAACTAATTCTGTCGACCATTGCTGGGCTCAATCTGTTTGCGTTTATCGTGATTTGGGCGATTGAAGCATCTAATCCACTCACACTTGCACCTATGTCTTTTGGTGACCAAGCACTTAACGCATGGTTTCATGCAACTGTTCCTCGCTCATCAGGCTTTAACAGTTTGGAAGTCAGCAGTATGACCAATGCTTCTACCTTAATCACCATGGTGCTAATGTTTATTGGTGGTGGGTCGCTCAGTACTGCGGGTGGGATTAAAGTGGGTACATTTATCATTATGATTTTAAGTGTCATCACTTTTTTAAAACGTTCAGATGAAATTACAGTTTTTGGTCATTCTGTTTCTCATCAAGCTACATTTAAAGCCCTTGCAGTCATAGCCATCACTTCTCTTTTGATTTTGATTGGTTTTTTTACTTTATTGATCCTTGAACCAGATAAAAAGTTTTTAGATTTACTATTTGAAGCGGTCTCCGCAGCATGCACTGTTGGTTTATCGCGAGGGATAACTGAAAATCTGCATGCAGGCAGTCAAATTGCCTTAATTTGTCTCATGTTTGCTGGACGTCTAGGTCCTCTTACATTAGCTTATTTGATTGCAACCCCGAATAAAAGTCGTGTGCGCCACCCTACTACAGAAATTCAAGTGGGCTAACTTCTATCTTTGCAGACGAAGTGTCTAAAGAATCATTCAATACATTCCCATCAGCTTATGCGGATGGGAAAATATTGAGCTTGAAGTTTTATTTATATATTCAATCTGTTGAAAAATTCATACAGTAGAATATCATTTCTCTTGATCAATAAAATTAAAACGATCAATATATTGTTTGATGATATAAGCCTTGCACTGCCACGCTTTAGCTCTAAAGTTTAAATTGTTTTGCGTAGGCGATACTCTACTTTTCAGAGATGAAAAGTAAAAAAAATCTTCCGTTGAGCGAGGGGTACATCCTAATACCCCCGTTCAACATGGCGACATCCATGTCGCCTCGTGATAGCAAGACTGTTTATGATTCAAAAGTACAAAATAAATGAATCATCCAAATCACTTGTATGAATAATCAGGCGGTTTGACTATAGCTTGCACTATGAGCATCTCATAAAAAAGCGATCTTGTTGACCAAGATCGCTTTTTACATACATAAATCAATTATTCAACTTCTAATTCACTGTTGCCTTTAATCAGACGATGTTCAGACTGTAAATATTCATCAGACTGCATTTCTAGCAAACGCGAACGTGTACGCTCAATTTCAAAGGCAAGCTTTTCACCTTGATAAATTTCAATAATTGAATCTTCAGAAGTTAATAATAATTTTACTCCACGATCATAAAACTCATCGACCAAATAAATAAAACGACGTGTTCCTTCTGAAAGCAAATCAGTCAAATGCGGTACATTACTCACAAGAACAGTATTATAAATATTTGCAATTTCAATAAAGTCAGATGGGCTACGCGGCTTCATACATAGCTCTCTGAAATCACACCATAATACATCTTCAGTATGTCCCAGAGTTTCAACAATACGATTATTAATCGTAATAGGTTCTTCCGACACCGTCTGTGAAGCTGTCAAAGCACTAAAACGTTTTGCCATCCACACTTTATGATCATCGGTCAGCGGCGCTTTAAACAATTGTGCCTGTTTCAATACCCGTAAACGATAATCTACCCCAGCATCTACATTTAAAACGACGCAATGGGTTTTCACCATTTCAATGGTTGGGGTAAAACGATCTCGATGGATACCATTTTTATATAAGCCATCTGGCGCAATATTTGAGGTCGCTACTAAAGTAATGCCACGAGTGAACAATTTCTGGAACAAGTCACTCAAAATCATTGCATCAGTCACATTGGACACAAAAAATTCATCAAAGCAAATAACAACCGCTTCTTTGTAAATCTGATCTGCCACAATATCCAAAGGATTACGCTGCCCAGATAATTTATTAAGTTCTTTATGAACAAATTGCATAAAGTGATGAAAATGCATGCGTGTTTTACGACGAAATGGGATGGAATCGTAGAATTGATCCATTAACCATGTTTTTCCTCGTCCAACGCCACCCCACATATAAACCCCTTTTGGCGCTGTTTGGCGACGGAAACGACGAAAAGCCTTTTTTGAAGCTTTATAACGATTAATCAGCTCTTGCCATACACGTTCCAGCTCATGTACTGCTTGTGCTTGAGCGTCATCTGGTAAAAATTGCCCAGAGGATAATGCTTTGGCATAACGCTCAGCAGGTGAAACGGGAGTAAATGCTGTTGAAGAAGTTCTATTCTGATCTAATAACATATCGTATTGTTACTTTTAAAGGCTAAAGGAAGTATATCGAAGATTCATTTTTGATAAATAAAACTTTGGCATAATTTCGATACTGTATTTCATTTTAACACCACCTGTTTATTTACCGTACTGTCGCGGGCTTTGTCCAAACCAACGCTTAAACGCATGATTAAATGCCGCGGGTTCTGAATAGCCTAACAATTCGGCAATCACTTCAATCGAATACTCTTTGTATTCAATCAAACGTAAAGCTTTATGTTTAATTAACTGCTCTCGAATCTGTTTATAGCTGGTATTCAATTGTTGCAACTGATGGCGCAAGGTACGCTCAGGAACATTTAAAGCCTGTGCAACCTCAGCCATCGATGGAATAACACCTTGTTGTAATTCCAAATAATCATTGACACGTTGAATCAGCGGAGCAACTTTCTGTTCCTCAGCATTTAAACGCTCAATTTCAGCAATACATTTTGCCTCATACACCCGATGGGTAATGGGATCAGCTGAAGGTATGGACAATTGCATCACATCTTCATTAATCCAAAATGCAGCGTTATCACAATTAAAGTGTAAATCTGAACCATAATAATCATGGTATTGTTTTAAAATACCGGAATCTTGAGGTTGCTGAAACGGTAATTCAATTCTGACACTTGGTGCAGTTAATCCCATCATTTTATAAATATCATCAAGAAATTTATAGGTCCCAGAAATTTCACATTGCGCCCGAAGTAAACCCATTTCGGTTTCCAAATCCACTGGTTGATAAGTCAGTGCAATTTGATGATGACCTTTTTCAAGCCCGAGTGCTCCATACAGATAGGTCAAACCTTGATAACGAATCCCATTTTGAATTGCATCACCGACATTACTGCAAGTCACCAATAGCATCAATAAGGGACCATATCCCGCTAGAGAATAATGCTGACCAATGAATAAGCCTGTTTCAGGTTGTACACCATGACCGATAATTTTCTGAATATCCCACTCTAAACTGGGATGAATAATTGAACTCGGATCAAGTGCATCAGCTTTAATCCCGACACTTGCAAGACGTGAGTCAACATCAATTCCCGCATTACGCATACCATGAATTAAATACATTAAACCGAGAATCGATCGCTTCATTTCATCATCATTTCATTTTCACCCAAACTTTTTACTACAAAGTCAACTTTTTGGAAATTGCCGAATATATCAATTTTCATGTCAGTGCAATCATATTTCAAATTCTACAATTTCTATATTCTATGCAAAACTGGAAAACTCAGAGTAAAGAAAAATGAGTACAACATCTGCGGTTAAAGCAAAATCAACACAAGTTGCAATTATTGGAGCAGGTTTTGGGGGATTAGCCATGGCAATTCGCTTAATACAAGCCAATATCCATGACTTCATTATCCTTGAAAAAGCCAATGATGTGGGCGGTACTTGGCGTGAAAACCAGTACCCTGGTGCTGCTTGTGATGTTCAATCACACATGTACTCACTTTCATTCGCCCCCAAAACTGATTGGTCAAAACGTTATGCGGAAGCACCTGAGATTTTTGATTATATCCAAGATTTGATTCAAGAATATGATTTAAAAAAATATATTCAATTTAACCAAGAAGTGATTTCTGCACAATATGACGAAGATCAGTTTAATTGGCATTTAGCATTAAAAAATGGTCAGCAAATTGATGCACAATTTGTTATTTTTGCATCTGGTCCTCTGCATGTTCCACAAATTCCACAGATTAAAGGCATTGAAAAATTTAAAGGTGAAGTGTTTCACTCCTCTCAATGGAACCATAAATATAATCTAAATCAAAAGAATGTTGCCTCCATTGGGACTGGAGGAAGTGCAATTCAGTACATTCCTGAAATCGCTGCCAAAGTCAAAAATCTCTATGTATTACAACGGACACCTGCTTGGGTAATCCCACGTGATGAGCGTGCCTACAATACGCTTGATAAAAAGCTATTTCAGCGCTTTGAATGGTTTAGAAAACTACATCGTGCCCGTTTATATTGGTCGAATGAGTCGCGTGTAGTACCTATTGTTAAACCACAAATCATGAAATACGGTCAAAAACTTGCTGAAGCCTTCATTAAATTCCAAGTCAAAGATCAACAAACAGCGAAAAAACTCATTCCTGATTATGTTATGGGCTGTAAACGCATCCTTATTTCAAATAAATATTTTCCAACTTTCAATCGTGACAATGTTGAACTGATTACTGATGCTATTCAAGAAATAACGGAAGACAGCATCATCACGAAAGATGGTAAAGCACGCCAAATTGATTGTTTAATCTATGGTACTGGTTTTATTACTGATCCACGCATTTACTTAAAATCTTTTGATTGCTATGGGGAAAATGGTCTTGAATTAAAACAAGCTTGGAAAGATGGTGCAGAAAGCTACTATGGTGTCATTACCAAAGGCTTTCCAAATCTATTCCAATTACTTGGACCGAATACTGTATTAGGGCATAACTCTGTTATTTTCATGATCGAATCCCAAGTCAATTATATTTTACAGTTGATTGAGATGGTGCAAAAAACCCAAACGCAAGCTGTAGTCGTTAAAGCAGAAATTCAAGATCAATTTAATGAAAAAGTTCAAAAGCAACTTGAAGGTACCGTTTGGCAGTCAGGTTGTGTGAGTTGGTATCAACAGGATGGCGGTAAAAACTTTGCGCTTTGGCCTACATATACTTGGAAGTTTTGGTTAGAAACACGCAAGCTTAATCCGAGTGATTTTAGACTGTTAGGAAATAAACAAAAACTTCAAGCCAAATCTCAAGCTGCATAATTTTTTGATAATCAGGTCATAATATTGCAAACAGCTTTTAAAAGCTTCGCTATAATAGATAGGTTTTCACTGCCTATCTATTTTTTATGCAATCGCTTTGGTTAATTTTCCAACTATTATTTTGCTTGTTTTTAGGATTTATTCTCGCTCGAAGAATTCCTCAAATTATTGAAAAAATCGCGTTCAAGATATTACCTTATTTCACTTATATTTTACTCATTGCGATTGCCATCGAATTTTCTCAGACCATTCACAACATTGCCAGTCCTGCACAAATATTAACCAGCGCCCTGACGATCGCATTAACCACATCATTGGGTGCTTTTATCTGTTGCTACATCGTGTTTAAAGCGATTGGATTTAAACCCGCCCAAGGTAAAGTCTCTGCTGAATTATTGCTCGGTTCGTTATTAAATATTAGTTATGCCTTTATCGCTTTGGCAATCGGTTATGCACTGGCTGAATTTGCACATGCTGCTGATTTACCTTTACATATCAGTACATGGAACCTACTTTTAGTTTATATGCTATTGATCGGTTTGGATTTAGCTTATTCACCACTGGATCGTTCTTGGTTAAATTGGAAAATCATGCTGGTTCCTTTGGCATGTGTAATCGGTTCACTCTTTGGTGCAATTGCTTCATTTTTCTTGATACAAGGCATCAGTATGAGAGATTTAATCATGTTATCGCAAGGTTATGGTTTCTATTCTATGACAGGGATTGTAGTAACAGAATTAAAGAACGCCCACTTAGGTAGTGTGGCTTTAATGAATGATTTATTTAGAGAAATATTTGCAATTTTATTTATGTATCTGATTGGATGGCGTTACCCACGATCTGCAATTTCTTCAGCTGGTGCAACAGCAATGGATGTCACATTACCCATGGTAAAACAAGCCTGTGGCAATGACTTTATTCCACATGCGATGGTCAGTGGTTTTGTCCTATCTGTACTTGCTCCAATTGCGGTCAGCATATTGGCAGCACTTTAAACGATTTATAATTTCGAATGTTTTTCATACATCGTTAGATTAAAATGTTCTTTATAATGCAACCAAAAATAACCCTCTTTTCAATATTGAAAGAGGGTTTACTTTTTAAAGCGTTGCGAGAATATCTTGAAGTGTTTGGCTTGGATTTTCCGATTGAGTAATCGGTCGACCAATGACTAAATGTGTCGAACCATCAAGCATCGCTTGTTTAGGTGTAACGATACGTTTTTGATCGTCTGCATTTGCACCTGCTGGGCGAATCCCAGGTGTAACAAGCGCAAATTCTGCACCTAGATCATGGCGTAACATTTTTGCTTCTTGCGCAGAACAGACTACACCATCCAAACCACTGTCTTGAGTGAGTTTCGCAAGACGCTTCACTTGCTCAAAAGGTTCAATATCTAAACCAATATCTCGTAAATCTTCACGCCCCATTGAGGTCAAAACAGTTACAGCGATCAGTTGTGTAGAATAATTACCTGCTTTTAAACGCTCTACACAGGTCTCCATCATCTTACGACCACCAGAAGCGTGAACATTCACCATCCATACCCCTAAGTCAGCCGCAGCACATACAGCCTGAGCAGTCGTGTTTGGAATATCATGAAATTTCAAGTCCAAAAATACTTCAAAGCCTTTATCATGCAATGCTTTAACGACACTTGGACCTTCATGAGTAAATAGTTCTTTACCCACCTTTAAACGGCATAGTGATGGATCGAGCTGATCAGCAATTTTTAGGGCGTCATATTGGCTTTTTGCATCTAAGGCAACAATAATACTCACGGATCTTCATTCCATCACATAAAATTTGGCACATTATAAAGTGATTAGGAGAAGCAGAAAACCGACTTCACTAAAAAAGCCAGTTTTAACATTGCAAAATGCACTATCTCTGTTCAGAAATTAGAATTGCGCGTGTATCTTGCTCGAGTGCTTCAAAGATATGCGCTTGATCTGCTGGATAAGACATATAATCACCAGCTTTTAGAACTTCATAAGCATTGACCAAACCCACTTTCGCTGATCCCTGCATGATAATAATATGCTCTACACTCCCTACAGGATGCGGTTGACTACAACGAGGTTCTCCTGGTTGAGTCGTTAAAATATACACATCACGTCTTGCATTCGGCGGACATGTCGCTAACAAGACTGCTTGATAGTTCGATATTTCAGAAGTTACAGAAGCACCTTCTCCATAGCGAATAACTTGCGATGATTGTGTTTGTACTTCTACCAGTTTAGCAAAAGGAATATTTAAAGCCACACATAATGCCCATAATGTTTCCAGACTAGGATTACCCTGCCCAGACTCAAGCTGAGAGAGTGTAGATTTCGCGATGCCTGCACGTCTTGCAACCTCTCCTAAAGACAAGGCTGCACTTTTTCGTTCTCTTTGTAAATTGGTTGCAATGATTTCAATAGGTATCGTCATTATTTCACTCAAAAAATACGATCGTTCGATTTGACGAACAATTACAATCAAACTATTATAACAAATGACTGTTCATTATATCGAACAATCCTACACTCTAAATTCAGGCTGACTCTGATGAAGTATAAAGAAATTAAAAGCTTACCTAGACCTCTTGTCAAATCTATTGTGATTATTTGTATAGCCACAGGATTAATTGGTGTTTCCTTAGGCTCACTTGCCGTCAACTATCACCTGCCAATCTGGATTCCATTGCTTCTATCAAGTTGCGTACTGGCAGGCGCTGCTGAATTTACATTTATTGGCATGATCGCTTCTGGGAGCAGCCCAATTACTGCTGCAATTGCTGGGCTTTTAATCAATCTTCGCCACCTCCCATTTGGTTTAGCTGTACACCATTTTATTGAAAATAATAAGTTTAAGTTTTTTGCAAGCCATATCATGAATGATGAGAGTGTATTATTCGGGCTTACACAATCATCAGACACTCTAAAACGTAGTGCATATTGGCTTTGTGGGATGGGAATTTTGCTGACTTGGCCCTTAGGCGTATTGATAGGTTATCTTATGGGAAGCCACCTAGAGTATACAAAACTTTTAGGAATCGATACGATTTTTCCTGTAGTGCTGTTTGCACTTACATTCAAGGCATTAAAGCGAAGATCAACACGGAGATCCGCAATCACAGGTGCAATAATAAGTTTAGCAACAGTTCCTTTTCTTCCAACTGGAATCCCAATACTCATGTCCTTGTTGGGTCTAATTGCAGGAAGAAAATAACATGAATCAACAAATGATTATTTTAATTGGTATTATGATTCTTGCAGGTGGCACATACCTAATTCGCTACTCAGGCTTGGCATTTAATCATTATTTTTCGATCAGTAAACAGCAAGAACAATTGTTTAATGATGCAGCAACCACTTTACTTTTTTCGATTGCAATCTTGAGTACTTTTTTTGAAGGCAACGAATCGACTGATTTTGCTAAAATTATCGGTGTCGCTGTCGGTTTGTATTTAATTTGGAAAAATTATTCGCTGATCAGTATTATTCTCGTATCTACGCTTGTTACTACTGTGTTTCGCTTGATCAAGTAGTGCGATTTTAACTAAAACAAATGGAATCAATAACAAAACAAAAAGCGCTTTACCGGTGAGATAAAGCGCTTTTTTAGCATAATGATTAAAGAGGATTAGAATTCTTGTTTTCAGGTTGAATATCTAATACCGTCTTTTCATGACGAGCATTTGCAGCAGCTTCAGCAGCAGCCAATTGCGCAGTCTGAATTTGTTCCTTTCTGAGATGATCAATATCTTTACGAAGACGCTTAACTTCCCAAGCATTTTGGAATACACGGAAAACCTGTACACCAAGCAACAATCCAAGAACAATTCCGAGGACTAAAGTCAATAATAGTAATAGCCCTAAACGCATTGCTGGAACCTGTGTAAACAACAAGTCTACTGGTAGCTCAGCAGGGTTTTGTAAGACTAATGCTAAAGCATAACCAAATACCACCAACAGTAATGCAACTAAGAAATAGCGCATAATCACCCCATTCGAATTTTATTAGTTAGCAGATTCGTTTACTGCATCACGCAATGCTTTACCAGGCTTAAAGTGCGGCACTGCTTTCGCTGCAACTTCTACAGACTTACCTGTTTTAGGATTACGACCTACACGCGGCTCACGGTGGTGCAGTGCAAAGCTACCAAAACCACGAATTTCAATACGATCATCTGAAGACAATGATGCAATCATTTGATCAATCATAATTTTTACTGCTTCTTCAACCAATGGCTCTGCCAAATGTGGGTTCTTGAGAGCAATTCTTTCTATTAAGTCAGACTTATTAAGTGCTTCAGTTGTCATTTAAGACCTCATTAATTTTAATGCTATTTGACATACACTAGATAATATCCTTTTTAAATACAAAAAGGTAGCGCAGTCATCATATACTACGCTACCTTTTACAGTATTTGAATAAAAAATATTAATTAATTACATTAAATAATACTTCTTAACAATAACTTAGTGGTTCATTTGCGCTTTGATCAAATCACCAATAGTCTTAGGACCATTGTCTTGACCATTTGCAGCTGTCTTCAAGTTAGCTACTGCTTCTTTCTCTTCAGCTTCGTCTTTCGCTTTAATGGACAAGTTGATAGAACGTGATTTACGATCTACATTGATGATTTTAGCTTCAACTTCTTGACCAACTTCTAAGAATTTAGTTGCATCTTCAACGCGATCGCGGTTGATTTCAGATGCTTTCAAAGAAGCTTCAACTTCGTCAGCTAACTTAACAGTAGCGCCTTTAGCGTCAACTGCAGTTACTGTACCTTTAACCAACGCACCGCGTTCGTTAGCAGCTAAGAAGTCATTGAACGGATCGCTGTTCATTTGCTTGATACCAAGGCTGATACGGTTACCTTCTGCATCTACAGACAAGATAACAGCTTCAACTGTATCACCTTTCTTGTAACGACGGATGGCATCTTCGCCTTGTTCGTTCCAAGAAATATCAGACAAGTGAACTAGACCATCGATACCGCCTGGTAAACCGATGAAGATACCGAAGTCAGTGATTGACTTGATCGTACCTGAAACTTTTTCACCTTTGTCGTGTGACTTAGAGAATTCTTCCCATGGGTTCGCACGAGTTTGCTTGATACCCAATGAAATGCGGCGACGCTCTTCATCAACTTCAAGAACCATAACATCAACTTCATCACCAATCTGAACAACTTTAGATGGGTGGATGTTTTTGTTAGTGTGATCCATTTCAGAAACGTGAACTAAACCTTCAACGCCTTCAGCGATTTCAGCGAAACAACCGTAGTCAGTTAAGTTCGTTACACGCGCTTTAACGATAGAACCTTTAGGATAACGGTTCATGATCGCTAACCAAGGATCTTCGCCTAATTGCTTAAGACCTAAAGATACACGGTTACGTTCTTTGTCAAATTTAAGTACTTTAACAGTAACTTCTTGACCCACTTCAACAACTTCTGAAGGGTGTTTGATACGTTTCCAAGCCATATCTGTGATATGAAGAAGACCATCAATACCACCAAGGTCAACGAATGCACCGTAATCAGTAAGGTTTTTGATTGTACCTGTAACTGTTTGACCTTCTTCCAATTGAGAAAGAAGCGCTTCACGGTCAGCTGAAGATTCAGCTTCCATAACAGCACGACGAGATACAACAACGTTGTTACGTTTAGCATCAAGTTTGATTACTTTGAATTCTAACTCTTTACCTTCAAGGTGAGTTGTGTCACGGATAGGACGAGTGTCTACCAATGAACCAGGTAAGAATGCACGAACTGGACCGATGTCAACAGTGAAACCGCCTTTAACCTTACCAGAGATAACACCAGTAACGATTTCGCCGTCTTCAAAGATTTTTTCAAGTTTAGTCCAAGTTTCAGCACGTTTCGCTTTTTCACGTGATAAAACTGTTTGACCCATACCGTTGTCAAGCGCTTCAACAACAACATCAACTTCGTCGCCAACTTGAACTTCAAGTTCACGTTGTTCGTTTAAGAATTCTGAGCGTGCAACAACACCTTCAGATTTAAGGCCAGTGTCAACAGTAACCCAGTCAGAGTCGATGCTAACAACGATACCTTTAATAACGGCACCTTTGTCGATATTAAGAGTTGATTCGCTTTCTTCAAAGAGGGCTGCAAAAGATTCGGTCATGATATACCTAGAAAAGTCAGCGGTCTTGGATCAGACAAGGCCGGTTTAGTTAAGCATCTACATAGTCCATATGAAACTGATCAAGCTATGCTTTTGCTAATATTTAATTAAATATTCGTTACTTAGCTAAATGAGTATCGACATAATCAGTCATCAGTTTAAATACTTCATCAATGTTCAATTCCGAACTATCGATGATATAAGCATCTACTGCTGGCTTGAGTGGAGCGACTGCGCGTTCCATATCTCGCTTATCTCGAGCTTGTATATTAGCTAAAATGTCGCTTATTTTAACATCCAGCCCCATTCCCTGCAACTGTTTTACACGACGTGCTGCACGGGACTCAGCCGATGCGGTGAGATATATTTTAGCTTGCGCTTGTGGAAAGATCGAAGTCGCCATATCTCGACCATCTGCAACCAAACCAGGCATTTGAGCAAATGCATGCTGACGTTCAACCAAAGCCGCCCTAAGCGCTGGAATTGCAGCAACTTTTGAAGCAAATTCCCCCACCCGTTCAGTACGGATGGTTTGGGTCACATCTTCCCCGTCGAGTAAAATAGTTGTACCCGTTTCAGTCGTCTTAAACACAATATCCAAATGCGTTGCAATTGTAACGCTTTGTTGAAGTGTATCCACATCATCCAAAGTATCCAACAATGCTTTTTGATGTAACGACAACCCAAGCAAACGATAGAGCGCCCCAGAATCCAAGAGATGAAATTGATAATGATCTGCGAGTTTTGCTGCCAGTGTTCCCTTACCAGAACCACTCGGTCCATCAATCGTGATAATTTGAATTGTCATTGTATTTCCAATTAAGCTACAGACTTTGCAAGTTTCTTAAAGCCAAGTGTAATCGCTAGTTTAAGCTGTGCAAGTATTAATTTACTCACAAAAGGTGCACGTGCTTGTAATTCGATCGTATAGTTAACACGGGTTTTATTTGGTGAAAGCTCTTCAAACTCAATAATTCCAATATGGTGTTTGATGAGTGGATTCTTAATCAACTTATATTCGATACGTTTATTGACATCTAGATACGTGATTTGCTCTTGAATTGGTTTAATCGGACCAAATCCCATACGACGAATCGACCCTAATCCATCTGGACGTTCAGGATCAGCCGCATCTTTTACACGTACCACTTGTACAGGCGCAAATGCCACATTGTAGGTTGCATGTTTCGACAGTAAGTCAAATACCTGTTCAACTGGTGCATCAAACTCTTGTTTTACTTGAATAGAATTCATTATTGTACCCTTTTATGCTGGTCATATATTTTGTCGCACTTATTTTTGACAATATCAATTGTCATTAAAAACACCCGTATTCTAGATCATTTTAATGTGTCATTTAAGGTCTTTTGTTGTTGCTTTAATTGTTTTTTTTGTTCACGACGCATTTTAAAAAAATTAGACAATTGAAGTGAACATTGTTGCTGCAAACATCCACCTTGATATTCAAATATATGATTGTAGTAACCCGTCTCCAACAACCTTCGGCTACTGATGAGTGAACCAGCTTTGGGTTCTTCTGCACCAAATACAACCCGATGTACCCTAGCATGTATTAACGCACCTACACACATTGTGCAAGGTTCAAGTGTTACATATAAAGTGGTATCTTCAGGAAGTCGGTAGTTTTGAATATTGAGACAAGCATGCCGGAGTGCTTGAATCTCGGCATGTGCAGTAGGATCATGTTGTGCAATCGGTTGGTTAAAGCCCATGCCAATTAATTGACCTTGACTCACCAAGACTGCACCTACAGGTATTTCACCAAGGGAAGCTGCGAATGCAGCTTGCTCTAAAGCAAGTTGCATCCATTTTTCATCAACATTTTGCTGCGGCAATTCAGTCATTTTAGACTAGATAATGCCATATTGAGTCAATAGTACATTCCAACTTTCAATAGTCGTTTTCGGCGGATTGTGTCCAAGAATGCCTTTTAACGTTCTTGATTCAACCTTTTCCCACTCTGGAGACAGATCTTTGTCAACTAAACGCGCACGTACACCTTCAACAAAATCTGGATGACGAATTTTCCAGTCAGAAATTTGCTTTTCCAATTCAAATACTTCAGCCCAAGAATGAACTTGGCGTCCCCATTGCCATAATAACCATGTAATTGCAGCAGTACTTGGAGAACCTTTTTGTAAGTTCTCACTGGCTTGGCGCAACCAGTCACTGCGTGCATCGCTTAAACCAATGATCGCTTCATAATCTTGTTCAAAGTTTACACCACGACAAACACTATGGATTACATCCAATGAGTTTTGTAGAGGACCCGGTGAAACCGGGCGATGTAAACTATTTAGCGTGTCATCCAAAGCACGGAAATCACCAGCAGGATAATGATCCCAATCAATATCGAGTAGTTTTTGCAACACTACATCACGTTGCGCATCACAAATGTGGGTTGCCCAACCGATTCCATAACCACCTGCAGCAGTCATGATGGATCCTGTTAAACCAGTAAATAATCCGATAGGACCACGATCTGCCAAGAATCGCGTCGCACCAACATCTGGATAAAGTCCAATATTCACTTCTGGCATCGCCAAACGAGAGTAAGGCGTCACTAAACGGAATGGTGCAGCCATAAATAAGCCTAAACCACCACCCATAACATAACCTTCACCCCAAACAACAATAGGTTTGGCATAGTTATGTAGCAATAAATCTAAAGCGTATTCAGTTTCAAAGAATTGATTGGCAGTTTCGACTTCATTGTTAATCACCAATTGACGAAGCTTACGCACATCACCACCAGCACAAAATGCCTTAGGTGTAGTTGAATCTAACCAAATTGCCTTAACCGCATCATCATCATGAAAATCTTCAAACAGCTTCAATAGTGCTGCAACGATGGATTCATCCAGCGCATGAAGCGATTTAGGGCGATTTAACCGAATAATGCGCCAACCATTTTGCGCTTCTTCAATAATCAAATCAGGGTGATAGTTATTTATTTCGGGAGAATTTGTCATGCGTCCAGCTGCCAGTCGATTGGCTCAATGCCATGTTGTTTCAGGTAATTATTTGTTTTAGAGAAAACCTTACAACCAAAAAAACCACCACGATTTGCTGCCAATGGAGATGGATGAGCAGCCTTTAATACAAGGTGTTTGTTCTGATCGATACGTTGTCCTTTTTTCTGAGCATATGCACCCCATAGGATAAACACAATATGCTCTCTTCGCTCATTGAGTACATCAATGACATGATCGGTAAAATTTTCCCAACCACGTTTCTGATGTGATGTAGGTTGCCCAGCCTCTACAGTCAATACACTATTAAGCAGTAATACACCTTGTTGCGCCCATTTACTCAAATCACCATGTCGTGAGACTGGAACACCTAAATCGGTATTCAGTTCATGAAAAATATTGCGTAAAGACGGAGGTAATGCCACCCCTTTTTGTACAGAAAAACTCAATCCATGCGCTTGATCAGGACCATGATAAGGATCTTGTCCAAGAATCACCACTTTCACATTTGGAAGAGGCGTCGTGTCTAAGGCATTGAAAATGAGCGAGCTTGGTGGATATATGGTTTTGTTTGCATTTTTTTCAGCCACTAAAAAAGAACGCAAATCATCCATTTGCTGACTTAATAGGAAATCAGCCAAGCCTTCTTTCCAACTTTGATCTAACCGAACTTGATTTAGTTTTGTTTGTTCGAGTTCAGACAATTGCATCAACTTTCATCCTAAATTTTAATTTCCTAAAAACGTATCTATATCTCAATGGATTTCTTGATTGAAACCGCAATTTATATTTTAACCTGTAAATCCACTTCAGGGTTTTGAAATTGAACACCTTGTTTCAATTTTTCATACATTTCAGGGTCTGTCCACTCAACTTGAACTTGTTCAGAAAAAATAATTTTATCCAAACTTAGCAGTCCCATTTGTGTGTTTTCAATATCTTCCTGAAAGCTTTGCGCATATCCTGTATCTGTTTCATGCACGATAACAGAATAAACCTCAACATCACCTTCACCATTCTGGGTAATGGTTGATTTTAGAACCTGTTGCGCAAGAAAGAAAAATACGCGTGAAAACTGCTCAGCTGAAGGTGAAACAGGTAATGCCACCCAACGCGCACTAAATGTTTTACACGCTTGAATATACTCAGGACTATCTTCTTGCCAAAAACAAATCGCATGATCAAAGCTATCAAAAATTTCTTTGATTATTCCTTTCAGCAATCCAAAATCATATACCATTTGACCATGATCAAGTTTTGAAGCTTTCAGTAATAACTCAACTTTATAGCTATGCCCATGTATAGATCGCTTACAACGATCTGATGTGCAATTACGCACAATATGTGCATTTTCAAACTTAAATAACTTACGAATTAACATGAGCCAAATTTTATAAACAAAGCGGTTAAGAAACTCGATTATAAAGCAAAACTCGAACCCTGAGCATTAATTTTCTCGTTCATTACAATTAGCTAAAAGGATAATCCCCTTTTTTGGCTTGGATTGAGCTTATCCAATTCAATAAAATATCTCAACCAACCTTTTTACAACCTTAAAAATCCTTTTAGAATAATAAACTTACAGATAATTATTTTTATCTTTTAATTAAAAAGGTGCCAAACTTCGTGAGTATACAAACACTTGCGACTGATCATTTCGTAACAAATGACTGGTAAATTGACGCTTACGGTTGCTTAATAAGACTTCGATTTTTGCTTTAAAATAATTCGATCTCACGCCAAAAATTTTGTCTGCTTCTGTTTTTTCCGTTGCATCCAAACTATCAAAGGGTGATATTTTCATCAAATCACCCACATTGGCAAAATACTCAAGTTTTTCTTGGCGTGCATTTAATGCAGTTTGTATGCTATTGACATCTAATTTTTCATTGATTGCTGCCAAAACCATGGCAGGTGCTGTATTGACATTAATTCGCGTATTGATGTCTGGTAAAGCTGATATGTAAGGCGCAATCAAATCATATTTGGTACCTTCAAAACCACGCACCAACTTTAACTCTTCAATACTGGCAAATTTACGATTTGCAGCAGAATAAGGTTTAGGGAGACCTTGATAGTAGCTTGTTTCTGCTCCCATTGCGCCGATCGTTTCATTATCAGGATCTTGCCAATCAATAACCGCCTGAACGTTATCCGCGGGTAAACCAACACGCACCAACAATTTAGAGAAATATTTCTGTGCTGCCTCATTCGGCTTAGCTTCAGTGTTTAATAAACTATTGAGATTGAATTTACCCGATTCATCTTCCAAAACACCTGAGACATAACCATCTTCCACTGGAAAGGCTGGCATGGGTTTTGCCCATGTTTCTTGAAGGTAGTCAGCCTCTTTCCCATTCTCACTATCCTGAACCAATATCTCAGAATAAAAAGCTTCTGCACTTTTGGCATAGAACAAGGCTTGGCTTTGACGTTTTAAAAAGCCTGTGCTTTCATTGGTATAGCTTTGATGTTTTGCAATTGATGCAGCAATAATAGTTGCCAAAGCCACCATTACTAAAATAGTAATTAAGGCAATCCCTTGCTGTGGTTTGAATTGTATAAATGATTTATCCATTTTGATTATTCTTTATCAAAAAATCAGTATTCAATAAACTAAAAATCCACTCATATTCTACTTCATGAATCGTGATTTTCATTTTAATTCCACGCGGTAATTGGCTATCATTTTTAGTTAAGTCATTTGGCCAATGATCTGACTCATTTGGATTGAGTATTTCAATTTGATAGGCATCTACATCCGTCAGCATGACACTCGACAATGGTTGTTCCGAGCTATTTCTATTCAGATTGGAATACTTTAATCGATATAGTTTCTTCTCTTGCTGGTCATAACCGTATTCTATTCGCTCATAAGGTGAGAGACCTTGCTTTAAAGGATCTGTAACACCAGCTTTACTAAATGATAGTTTTTGTCGATCTAAGCGCAATGCAGGTTCAACTTGTTCACCACTTCGGGCTGAAATTGGCACGATTTGCAATGTATCACGCTGAATTTGTTGATATACACCTTGGAGTTGCCCTAAATTCTCTTCGTGCATCACATTACGATCTTTGACCTTAATCAAATAATCAAATATCTTCCAACCCAAGGCAGAAAGCACCGCAAAAATAGCAATTGCGACAAGTAACTCAATCAAAGTAAAACCTGATCTCTTCTGCATTTTGACAGTATTATTGTTTTTATTTTGGACGACGTTCATGACTATTTTTCTTTGATTGGATAATTATAAAACACCATATTGGTGATTCCTGCTTCCACTTTACCTGTATCAGTATTAAATAAACTGACCTGCACATCGATTTTTTGCACATCAGGACTCAGTGTAGACTCTGCTTTTTTATCCACTTGCCATGTTTCACCTTGAGCCGTGATCTGTTTTGAAGCTGTTCCAGTTAACCACTCTCGGTTAATCATCATCATTGAAATTTCATTTTGTGCAACAAATTGTGCTTTGGTCCGTAAAATGGCATTGGCTGTAGATTGGGTATATTGCATCGCAACTTTAGTCAAAGCTATTGCTGCAACAGCAAAGATCGCCAATGCCACGACCACTTCGATAAGGGTAAAGCCTTTATTTTTCTTCATCGACTTTACCTAAATAGTCTACCCGAATCACACCACCTACAGGTTTTTGTTGATAATACATTTGAATCATGACAGGTTTTGCTTCTCCATTGCCAAACCAAATCAATTTAGGTGCATTATTTCCCAGTAAATCCGCATTATTGGCATCTCGAAACTGATGCTCTTGAGGCTGAATTGAAAATGAAACCTGATCTGGCAAATTTCGGCGGGTAAAATCTGTAACATCTTTCCAAGGTTTGTTATCAATCACACGTACACGCTGTACTGGATCTTGCTGCATGGGAATATATTCGACCAATCCATATTGTGCGGTAGCGACATCGGTTGCAGCATGAAAATCCAAAGCATAAATACGGGATTGATCATTGGCTTCACGATTGATTTGCTTTAAATCAAGCAATAGCATCTCACGTGCTTGCATCGCCTTACGCTGATCAACACCGTCAATATTTAAAACAATCAATGAAGCGATAATGCTGATAATCACAATGACAACCATCACCTCAATCAAGGTAAAACCTTTATTGTTGAGAGATGTAGGCATACGCTTCATAACCGTTAAGCCACTTGTTCTGAAGCTTGTGGGTGTTTGGGAATCGCCAATGCTTGATCAATCAAAGCTACACGCAAAGTATCTCGACAACCCAAATAACGTTGATAAAAACTTGAATTCAGTATTGCAGCACCGCCATGTGTTATTGACCAAATCGAAGCCAAATAATCACGTACTGACATCAAACTATGTATGGACTCCAAATAACTTTCCGTCATCCGAATAATCAGACGAAGGCGTTGTTTGCGAACCTGATAAAGCTCATTAAACAAGTGATAAATCCCTTGTCCTGTAGTCGATAAACGTTCTTCAATTTGATGAAATAACACCGCTCTTTCAGGATGATGTAAATGGTGCAGCATAAAAAAAGCCAAATGCTCAGGAAAAGCTTTTTCAGTGTCTCGCACCATCTCTAACAACATGCGTTCATTACGAATAATCAGCAGCATGTAAAGTTCATCTTTACTCTGAAAATGTTTATAAAGTGTTCCCTTCGCTAGATCTAGTTCCGCTGCGAGTGCATCTAATGTCATCCCCGCTTCACCGTTTTCTAAAAGCAATTGTTCAGCAACCTGAAAAATTAAAGCTTCTCTTGCTCTAAATTGAGCCTGTCGATCCATCTTCACCCGATAAACTCTCTTGTTAATTCTATCCGTTAATAAATTGACGCACTTCTAGTCATGATTTTATCAATCAGTGGCGCTTTACTTTTGTCGAAGAAGATTTTCAAAATTTTGCGTGGTAATGAAAGCCATCTCCTCAAGTGTTTTATCATATACATCACTTAAGGCTTTGGCTACATAGGGAACGTATTTAGGTTCGTTAGACTTTCCTCTATAAGGCATCGGCGCTAAATAAGGACTATCTGTTTCAATTAGAACACGATCAAGTGGTACTTGTTTAGCCACATCTCTTAAATCCTGTGCATTTTTAAAGGATACAATCCCAGAAAATGAAATGTAATAGCCACAATCCAAAACAGCTTTGGCAGTTTCCCAGTCCTCAGTAAAACAGTGCAAAATACCATGCGTCGACTTTTCAGCGCGTATAATATCGACAGTTTCATGCTTTGCAGAACGGGTATGTACAACTACAGGTTTGTTGACGATTTGCGATGCATGAATATGTCGTGCGAAACATTGTTTTTGTTCTTCTATAAATTCGGTGCTGTGAAAGTAATCTAACCCTGTTTCACCCAGTGCCCAAACTTTTTCAGTTTGTGCAAGTTCCACAAGTTTTTCTACAGTTGCGCGCTGCATCATCTCTGGATCTTCACAAGGATGCACCCCAACACTATAACCAACATCGGCATGACGTGCGGCGATATCAGCAAGCACAATATGGTCATCTAAATCCACAGAAATCCCCATAAATTTAGAGACCCCTGCATCCCGTGCCTGCTGTAATGCTAGATCCAAATCGCCTGCATAAGGTTCAAGATTTAACATGGTTAAATGACAATGCGTATCAACAAACACAGGCTTTCCTAAATATTCTAAATTGGCTTACATTGTAAAGCTTGGACGATCCAAAGACATACTCCCAGCGAGTAGTTTTTCTGCTTCCATTTTGTAATAGACGCCTTTTTCACCAGTTAACTGAATTGCAAAACCTTGAGGCTTCATACCATTTTGTTTTTGCGTGATCCAAATCACCTTACCCGTTAAAGGAATTTTTTGTGATTGATCTGGCAAGCCCGCAAGCACAAAAACTTCATCACCCATTTTGACTGGGGTTTTTGAAGGTACAAACAAACCACCACCTAAAATATATGGCATATAGCTTGCCTGCAAAGTTGCTCGATCAGCGATGTTCACTTGAATCAAACCGCCCATACGTGGTTGCATGATTATTCCCCTTAAATATTCAAATTTTATGTCACATTCATTAACTGAATGGTGAGTTGATCAATAATTAGATTTGTTTGTACATTTTGATCAACTTTGAGTTTCGCTTGTTGTAAGTTTTCATAAATCGAGAACAGTGTTTGTAAATCATATTGCATGACAATCTCTGAAAACACTAAATCTGAATTTTTGACAACTTGATTCAGCTTGACACAAATTATATCCGACAACAAGTATTCAAACATTTGAATCAGATCATAAAAACTCAGTTCTTTATTCCATTTTGAAGCAAACTGCATTGGCATGCTTTTTTGACTGACCAGTTTGAACCAATCTTGCAAAAATTCCCCACGCCGATTCAGCCAATCCAATTCTGCAAGGGACTGTGCTTGTAAAGGCATATTGTTAGATAAGTTCATCAACAACTGAATTTGAGCATGTTTTTCTACAGGAAGTTGTTGCTGTAAATACTGCTCTGTTTGTATAGGAGTAATACGATCCATCGCAAAATGCTGTAATCGACTACGAATTGTTGCTGGAAGCTTTAGATAATGATCCGCCAACAAAATAATCAAAACCCGTTCACCAGGCTCTTCGAGTGTTTTTAATAATGCATTTGCTGAAGCAATATTTAATGCTTCAGCGGGTTCAATCACAATAACGCGCCAACCATCTACTGTCTGTTGCACAAATGGTAGTAAATCACGGATCTTCTCGATCTTAATTTTCGCGTTTTGTTTCTTATTCTCTTCATCGGTCGTGATATTGACATAATTAGGATGGGTATCCGATTTTAACCACTGACAACTGCTACACTCACCACAAGCACCTTGTGGTGTCTTATTTAAACATAAAACCCATGACAAAAAATGCTGTGCAAAAGCATCTTTGCCACAGCCCTTTTTACCATAAAATAGCAGACCGTGTCCTAATTTGGGAAAACGTGTAGTCAGTGTATCCCATGTTTGTTGTTGCCAAGGGTAAACCTGAGAACTTGATGCATCCATAAATTAAAGACCTAAAAATAAATAGCTTAAATATAAATTATTTAAAAACAGAAACATCTAAGGCATTTAAACGATCTAAATCTGCTTGTGTATCCACACCTGGCGGTAAATTGACTTGTGCAATATCTATGGCAATACGATGTCCATTCTCTAAAACACGTAATTGTTCAAGGCTCTCTAAACGCTCCAAAGTGCCCATATCCCAAGTCACATATTCTTGTAACAATTTCACCCGATACGCATACAAACCTAAATGTCGATATGCAGATTGATGTAATGTTTGATCATTCAGTTGTTCTGCTTTACGTTCATACGGAATCGGTGAACGACTGAAATAAAGCGCTTCTTTAAGCTTTGACATGACCACTTTAACAATACTTTCACGCTGGAACTCTTCAAGCTGATGAATGGGTTCGCATAGCGTTGACATTGAACATTGTGGATTTTCGGCAAGCAGTGTTGCGACTTGAATGACCAATGGTGCAGGGAGTAAAGGTTCATCGCCTTGCACATTGACAATGATATCATCTGCATCCCAACCTTTGATTCGAGCAACCTCACTCAAACGATCAGTACCCGATGGATGATTAGGATCTGTAATCACCACATCCACACCCTCCTGACGACAAATCTCAGCAATACGTGGATCATCTGTTGCTACACACAGATCATCAAACCCCTGAACTTTTTTTGCTTGATCAACGACACGCAGAATCATTGCACGACCATGAATTTCTAAAAGTGGCTTTCCAGGTAAACGTGTACTCGAAAAACGTGCAGGAATAACAATATGTTTCATCAAATTAACCTTGTATTAGATCAATACCAAGCTGAGAGAGTTGTTGATTAAGGAGCAAATAACATTCTTCTGAGAGTACTGCACCGACAGGAACCACCCAAATTTCGCGATTAAATTCAGGATGATCTTTTAATAAAGCCAGTAATTTCACCGCATCTTTTTCAGTCGTAATGATTGGATTTGCATCTTCAAATTGTAAATCATCAATTTCATAATCATGATGGTCTGGGAACTCATGACATTGAAATTGGCTCACACCAATACTTTCCAGAGTATTGTAGAATCGCTGTGGGAACCCAATACCCACCACCGCATAATAATCGAGCGTGGGGTCAAAAGCTTCAGCTTGATCAAAAAAAGGATTTAACAAATAAGGTTCGGCAACCTCTAAATGCATGTTCAATGGTGAATGTGGCTGTTGCGCATGTTCAATCACTGTACTTTGCTTTAAACGACTGATTGGTTCTCGCAGATAACCTTCGGGAAGCATTTTTTTATTCCCTAAGCCTCGATTATTATCTAAAACAATCCATTCAATCTGTCGTTGCAATGCCCAATGCTGCAAACCATCATCACTAATAATCAAATCCAAATCATAACGCTGAAGCAACAGCTCAATGCTTGCACGGCGATTTGCGCCAACCACCATAGGCACATCAGTCGATTGCACAATCAAACAAGGCTCATCACCGACCACTTCAGGTAAGGAATCTAATGTTACCAGTGCAGGAAATGGTCCCTTACCACCATAACCACGACTAATCACACCGACACGAACCTGATTAAGTTGTAAATATTTGACCAACTGAATCAAAAGTGGAGTTTTCCCACTTCCACCTACAGTGATGTTTCCAATGATCATCACCGGGACTGGAGCTTTATACGTTTCTTTGAGTCCAAATTGATACAACTGTTTATTGAGAACAAAACCAAATTGATATAGCCATGACAACGGACGCAGTACAATCAACCACTTGGATTGTTTATTCCAAGCATCTTGAATGATTTGCGCGAGAGACATCCGTTATTCCTCAAAATTGCGTTCATGTAACTGATAGTAAGCGCCGTGTTTTGCCAACAATTCAGCATGGCTACCTTGTTCTATAATACGCCCTTTATCCATAACCACAATCTTATCTGCATTTTCAATAGTCGAAAGACGGTGTGCAATTACAATCGTTGTTCGATTTTTATCTAAAATTGCTTCATCAAAGGCTTTCTGAATGAAATGCTCAGATTCATTGTCTAAAGCACTGGTCGCTTCATCCAGAATAAGAATAGGCGCATTCTTAAGAAGTGCACGTGCAATCGCAATTCGTTGACGTTGCCCTCCTGATAGGCTAAGCCCCTGCGCACCCAATGGCGTATCATAGCCTTTTGGCAATGCCATGATAAAATCATGTGCATAAGCCGCTTTTGCGGCAGCAATCACTTGCTCTTCTGTGGCTGCTTCCAACTGACCATAGGCAATATTCTCACGAACAGTTCGATCAAACAAAACCACTTGTTGGTTGACCATCGCAACTTGCGAACGTAAACATGTCAATTCAATATCACAAATCGGTAAATCATCTAAATAGATTTCACCTGCGCTTTTTTCTTGGAAACGCACCAACATATTAACAAGTGATGATTTTCCAGCCCCAGAACGACCAACCAGTGCGACAGTTTGTCCTGATTGTATATCTAATGATAAATTATCAATTGCTTTGACATTATTTTTATAGGTTAAATCAACATGCTCAAATTTAATATTGCCTTGTAGCTCAGGAGTCTTTGTACCCGTGTTTTCTTCTTGTGGTAAATCTAAAACTTCAAACACTGAATATGCAGCAGCCATACCACGCTGTAATTTCTCATTGATATCTGTTAAGTTTTTAATTGGTTTTGCCAACAAACCTGCTGCAGTGATATAAGCAACAAACTCGCCCGCTGAAGTATCACCCAAAATTTGCGGACGTAATGCCAACCAAATAATAATCCCCAATGCAAACGACATCACCAATTGCACAAGTGGGC
Organism: Acinetobacter sp. Ag2; assembly: GCF_001005515.1. Taxonomy (NCBI): domain Bacteria; kingdom Pseudomonadati; phylum Pseudomonadota; class Gammaproteobacteria; order Moraxellales; family Moraxellaceae; genus Acinetobacter; species Acinetobacter sp. Ag2. The sequence continues at coordinate 18,054 of NZ_LBNA01000045.1, read as the reverse complement.
TATTTAAATTCTGCACCACAACCATTTTCAAGCCGCGTCTTAAATTCTCTTGGGATGACTTGTAAAAACGAGCTTGTTCACTATCCTCACCAGCAAAGCTTTTAACAACAGCATTACCGTTTACTGTTTCGTGCACAATATGGTTAACATCACCCATGGTATTTTGCACTTGAATCGATAGTTTACGCATACGCTTAGATGCTTTACGTACCAGCAGACCAATAATGGGCATAAAGATAAAAATACACAGTGTTAAACGCCAATTGGTATAAAGTAAATAGCCCAATAAACCGAGTGTAATCGTACCGTCTCGAACCAATGTTTTCAGTGATTCTGATGAAGCTGCCGTTAACTGCTCTACGTTATACATAATCTTTGCAGTAATATGACCTGATGAGTTATCAAGATAATATTGTGCAGGCAGTTTGAGCAGTTTGGCATAAATTTCTTGGCGTATACTAAACACCAAACTTCTGGAAATCACAGCGGTGAAATACCCGCCCATGAATAAACCTAAACCGCGAAAGAAAATAAGCAAAATAATTAATGCAGGAAACCAATCGAGATCACTACGGCTACCGCTTTGAATCGCATCAATAATATATTTGAGTAACTTAGCAACTGAGACTTCAGTGGCTGCATTTATTCCAAATCCGACAATAACGAGTAAGGCTGCCCCCCAATATGGCTTCAAATATGCCAATAGGCGAATATAAACCTTAAAATCTTGATTCACGAATTAATAACCTCGAGATGGAACTTTAGTACTGATATTGATATTGACGAAACCCAGCTGTCCTGCGACATCCATTACTCGAATAACATCTTGATGAGTGGCTTTCGCATCAGCGGCAATGACAAACATTAAATCACGTTTATCATTGGCTGCCTGTTTGATCGCAGTACTTAAATCAGCAGACTCTTTACTGGAAAGTGCCTGACCGTTTACCGCATAATGACCTGTCGAGTCTACCATGACTTCAATCTTGTTTTTGTATTCTTTTGGCGGAACACCTTGCGCATCAGGTAAAGACAGATTGATACGACTCTGTTGATTAAAAGTGGTGGTCAATAACAAAATCACCAAGATAAACAATAAACAATCGATTAATGGGGTAAGGTTGATATGAATATCTTCAACCGTTCTTCGTTTAAATTTCATAAAACACCTCCAGCTCAGCCTTAACCTGCTTTTCGTTGTGCACTTTCAAGGTGTTTTTGAAAAAATAATGCTGCATGAAATAATGTTGATTGTTGTTCTAATTCAGCCACATATTCCTGTACCAAACGTTGAAAATAACGATAAGCAAACAGAGCAGGAATTGCGATCAACATCCCAGCGGCTGTTGTGATCAACGCTTTTGATATACCTGGAATCATCATGGTTGGATTTGCAGTTGAACCCAAATCAATCACTAAAAATGACTCGATAATCCCGATCACTGTGCCCAACAAACCCAACAAAGGTGCAACAGCACTTAAAGTCCCCAAGAAATTGATGTTTTTTTCTAAATATCCGATTTCACGTGAAGCTGTCACTTCCATTTGCGCGCGCGCGTATTCTTCACCTTGCGAATAAGCATCCACGGCATCTTTAAAAATATACCCCAATGCTGATTGGCGCGCAGATTGATCCTGTTCCAAAACATCTAGAACCTCATCAATATCTCGTCCTTTATACAGCATCAATGATTTAGGCAGAACTAAAGATCGTTTTAGTCTTATAAATCTCTCGATCGAAATTGCAACTGTAAAAATCGAACATAAAACCAATGGCAGCATTAACCAACCGCCGGCTTTAACAAGTTCCCACATCTTTAGTTCCCCAAATTAATCAATCATGAAAAAATTATTGTTCTGCTAAACAGATATTTAAAATACCATCCAACTCATCAAGCGAGTTATAACTGATGACCAACTTCCCTTTGCCTTGCTTGTTATAATCTAATTTTACACTGGCGCTGAAACGTTCCGAAAGTTTTTGCGTCAATTGCTGCACATCAGGTGCAAGTGGGTCTTTAGATTTTTCCTGTTTAGGCGTATTCCAATCACGTACCAGCTGTTCAGTTTGACGAACTGATAAGTTGCGATCAATTACCATTTTGGCAATTTGTAATTGATCTTTGGCTTTCAAGGTCAATATGGCACGCGCATGTCCCATATCCAATAAGCCTTGTTGCATCAGATTTTTAATTTCATCATCGAGACTTAATAGGCGTAATAAATTACTCACGGTTGTACGTGCCTTACCTACTGTATCCGCAATTTCTTGATGGCTTAGACCAAATTCATCATGGAAACGCTGTAAAGCCAAAGCTTGATCTACAGGATTAAGATCTTGACGTTGAATGTTTTCGATCAATGCCAATGCAATCGCAACTTGATCAGTCAAATCACGAACAATTGCGGGGATTTCTGTTAAACCCGCTAACTGTGCAGCTCGCCAACGTCGCTCACCCGCAATAATTTCATAAGGTGTTTCAGCACTCTCAATTGGACGAATCACTATCGGCTGCATAACACCGTGTTTTTTAATCGAAGCCGCAAGCTCTTGTAGGTCTTGCTCATCAATAAAGCGACGCGGCTGATATGCACCACGTTTTAATTGATTGACATCAATCTGTTTTAACTGACCATGATCCAAAGCTTGAACTTCAAGCTGTAATTTTTCTTTTTGGATTGAACCTAATAATGCATCTAAGCCACGACCTTTAGCCAAGCCTCTTTTTTTAACGGTCATGCTTTATTTCCTTTTTTCACTTTACTCTTTTTCAACATTTCAGCTGCTAAATTTAAATATGCAATTGCACCTTTAGAGCTTTTCTCAAAATAAATAATCGGCAAACCATGTGCTGGCGCTTCAGCCAAACGCACATTACGCGGAATCACTGTATCATAAAGTTTTTTGCCAAAATACTGTTCAAGTTCGGCAGAAACATCACGAGTCAATGCATTACGTGCATCATACATGGTTCGAAGCACCCCAATGATTTCCAACTCAGGGTTCAGCGCTTGTTGAATTTTATCGATGGTTTGTGTCAAATCTGCAAGACCTTCCAGTGCATAATACTCACATTGCATTGGAATAATGACAGCATCAACTGCAGCCAGTGCATTTACTGTAATCAAACTGAGACTTGGAGCGCAATCGACAATAATGTAATCAAAGTCTTTTTCAATCTGTTGCAAAGCATTACGTAAAATAAATTCACGCCCTTCTTGTTCTGCAATTGCCAGCTCTACACCAGCCAAATCACGATTTGAACCTAAAACTTTGTAACCGACTTCAGCTTTAGTAATCGCTGTTTCAATTGGAACTTCACTCAGCAACACATCAGTAACTGAATACAATAAATCATTTTTTTGAATTCCAGACCCCATTGTGGCATTGCCTTGAGAGTCCATATCGACCAATAAAACACGCTTTTTCAATACTGCCAAAGAGGCAGCCAAATTTACGGCTGTTGTGGTTTTACCGACGCCACCTTTTTGGTTTGCGATAGCAATAATTTGAGCCATGGTAACCCCAATCCTTTGTCTGTTTTAGATCTGTTTTAATAAAAGTAAATGACGTTGTTCATCCAGTCGCGGCACATGCAGTTCTACAATATCACATTGCCAATGATCTTTCAGTGCATCCACTTCTTCTGTAGGCACTAATCCTTTCATTGAAGCAATAATGCTTTTCTCATGCATATAAGGTTTTGAGGCAGCGACAAAATCAGTCAATGAAGCAAATGCACGACTGGTAATCACATCAAACTGCCCAAGGTCATTGATACTGTCTTCATTTTCTACGCGCGTCTGCACCGCAACAACATTTTTTAATTTTAAATCTGCAATAAACTGTTTCAGAAAACGAATTTTCTTACCATTCGAATCAAGCAACACGCACTGACGCGCTGGCTGACACAATGCAATAATCATCCCAGGCATACCACCACCTGTTCCGATATCTAACAAACGACCTTGAGGTAAATCATTTAAAATACTTAGACTATCCAACAAGTGTTTAACCAACATTTCTTTAGGATCACGAATTGCGGTTAAGTTATATGCTTTGTTCCACAGGACGAGTGCATCTTGATAACGCAACAACAATTCTAAAGCTTCATCAGTCAGTTCTAAGCCAAGCTTTAAGCTACCTTGCTTTAACTCTTGAAAAAATGGATGCATGATCGAATAACATCTCTAAAAAATTAGCTGAAAGTATACCGATTTCTAGCTCGTGGAACAGTAGTTAACGATGAGTTAATATGCAGTTAAGCATATACACCCTGTCTAATTTGCAAATCTAAGGCGGTTAAACGCTCAGGAGTCCCTACATCAACCCATGCCGCTTGCATCTTTTCTGCAGAAATCATGCCATCCAACATGCCTTGTTTGAGCAATGGAGCCAATGGTCGTTTACCATGTTCCAAACCATCAAACATTTTAGGATTGATGATAGCGACACCACTATAGGTTAAATTTTCTCCAAGCTGTTCTTGTTCAAAAGTATAAGCTCGACCATTTAACAAAGTGAAATCACCCTCAGGATGCTGTTCAGGATTTGTAACAAAAACCAAATGTGCTAAATCTTTATCAAGTTTCACATCAAGTAAGGCAGAGAAATCAAATGTGGTCCAAACATCACCATTGATTAAAATAAAAGGCTCGTCGCCCAACAAAGGCAAAGCATTAATAATGCCTCCTGCGGTTTCCAAACCCTCATCCTCTCTGGTCCAGCGAATTGTTACACCAAACTGAGCACCATCTCCTAATGTACCAATCAAAATATCTGCCAACCATGCAGAGTTAATGATAATTTCAGTCACACCTATTTTTTTTAATTTTTCAATATGCCAAACAATAAGTGCTTTGCCTCCCACTTCCAATAAAGGTTTTGGCTTATATAAGGTTAAAGGACGCATTCTATTGCCTAACCCTGCAGCTAAAATCATTGCTTTCATGCTGCAACCACCTCATATTTGCCATATTTGTCTTCAAATTTAGGCAAAACTCTTGTATGTATAAAGTTCATAAACGGTTGCAATTCCGCATACGGTTTAGACTCTTCCAGTAAATACCACATTACGCGCGGTAAATCTTTGAGATAACCTGATTTTCCATCACGCTCAAATAAACGCACAAAAATACCCAAAATTTTGATATGACGCTGAATTGCCATCAAATCGGCATCTTGTTTAAACTGCTCAAAACTACGCTCATGTTTCGCTGATTCAGGTAAAAGCGCATAGAACATTTTAAACCATGAATACACACGTTCAGGATTCCATTGCACATAAGCATCACGGGTAATCGAAATCAAATCATAGGTATCCGCACCAATCACAGCATCTTGGAAATCGATGATACCCTGTTCAACCTCACCTTCAAGAATCATCAAGTTGCGACTATGAAAGTCTCGGTGAACGATCACTTGTGGCTGTGCCAAAGCAGCATTTGCCAATATTGCAAAAGTTCGTTTGATTAAAGCTTGCTCTTCTTGACTCACTTGAATGTTTAAAGCAGGCAATAACCAATCCGTCAACAACTCCATTTCTGAAATTAACTTTTCATAAGCATATACGGGTAAATGCGCTTTACCTTCAATTGATTGCAATTGCACCAACTGTTTAAAACTTTGCGCATAATGTGCGTCTACTGTTTGTTCATTTAATTGTGTAGACAGCAGAACATCACCAAAATCTTCAAGCAATAACAGACCTTGTTGTAGATCTTTTGCGACAATATGCGGAACTCTGACACCATTTGAGTCAAAGAATTCATCAATCGCAACAAAAGGACGACAATCTTCCTTCTCAGGAGGTGCATCCATCAGCATAAATGTTTTATTATTCAAAGTAATTCGTGCATAACGACGGAAACTCGCATCGCCTGCTAAAAAATTGATTTCAAATTGATCTGAACTGAGTACAGATGTTATCCATGTTTGTATCAAGTGTTCACGTTGTGTATTCATTTGCAATTTAATCTAATTCAGGCTGAATTTTTGAAGTGCTAAGTGTAGCTACTTATCAACTTTTTCTCTATGATGCGACAATAATTAATTGCGATTAGCATATTTGGTTAATGAGACAAATGAAGCATCAGTTTAAATTTAATCCTTTAGCGACTGCTATTTTGACACTTCTTTGTGGAAGTTCTGTATCCAGCTATGCTGAATCGACAACCTCTGTTTCTGAAGCAGCTGTCTCCAAAGTGAATAACAAGCAATTAAATGCTACGATTAAAGAGAGTTACCCTGGTCAAAACTTTTTTGAACAATACTATGTAGACAAAAACGCGCCTGAAGCACAAGTACGTGATGAAAACAATGCAAGTAATCGCTACTGTGAAGGGGTTTGGGTTACTCCATTTAGCACTCAGGCAAAAACAGTTGACCCTCAAGAAGCTTCATCTGTCATTACTGCTGATCAAGCCTATTACAATCCAAATGGCGACTCTGTGTTGTCTGGAGATGTCATGATTGATCAATCTGGGCGAATGATTCGCGCAGATGAAGTAACCATTGATAAAACACAAACTTTTGCAAAAGCAAAAGGCAATGTACAAATGGCGCAAGGCGGTATCATTGCGCAAAGCGATCAGATTGATTACAACCTAAAAGATGAAACTGGGCAATTAAACAATAGTTTTTATATTGCTGAAATAACACATGCGCATGGTCATGCAGCAAAAATTGAAAGAACATCACCAACAAATATCGTACTAGAAAATGCCAGTTATAGTACATGCCCACCTGACCAGAAACCAACTTGGAAAATCCAAGCCAATAAGATTGAGCTCGATCAAGAAACTGGGCGCGGTGTAACGCGTGGTACCAAATTATATGTAAAAGATGTTCCTGTATTTGCTGTTCCTTACTTCAATTTCCCAATTGATGATCGTCGTACCACGGGCATCATTAGTCCAAACTTCGGGTTTACCAACGACGGTGGCTTTGAACTTGCGGTTCCAGTTTATTTAAACTTAGCACCGAATTATGATGCGACCATCACTCCTCGACTCATTACAGACCGTGGTCTAATGGCTCAAGGCGAATTCCGTTATTTAACCGAGAATTTTGGTGCGGGTAGTATTTGGGGGAGTTACTTGCCTTCAGATCGTGGCTACGATGATGAAGATCGTAAGGACTTACATTTCCTACATAGATGGAATATCGATAAACAATGGTCGACCAATCTAGAATATAACTATGTGTCTGATAAAGACTTTTTTTCGGACTTAGACAGCAATCCAAACTCGCGTACCGAACTGAATCAACGACGCGCTTGGGAACTCAACTACAACCACGGTATTCCTGGTTTAAAAGCTCAATTAAAAGTTGAAGATTTCCAAACCTTAGATAAAACAGTCAAAGATGTAGACAGACCTTATGCTCGTCTACCGCAGTTTCTACTCAATTATGTAGGTGGCGATTATCAAGGCTGGGAATACGAATTTAACAACGATACTGCATATTTCAAAAAAGATATTAATGATGCTGATTACAGCAACCAACCTAGCGGTACACGTTTGTATAATCAGTTTGCGACACGTTATAACTTCCGTAATCCGTGGTCATTCGTCATTCCAGAAGTTTCTGTCCGTAGTTTAAATACATTCTATGACCAAACCACAGTGGATCAATTGAATCTCAACAACCAAAGTCAAGATTCAAAAAATAAATCTGTGGTTGTTCCTCAGTTTACTTTGGACACTGGGCTAACCTTTGAAAAAGATGGTAAGTTCCTTCAAACCATTACTCCTCGCGCATTCTATGCTTATGCACCGTATAAAAATCAAACGGGTTATCCAAACTTTGATTCGACTAGTGCATCAATCAGTTATGATCAATTGTTTAGCCCTTACCGTTTTTACGGTCATGACCGCCTAGAAGATAACAACTTCTTGTCACTCGGGGTAAGTTATAGTCTATTTGATACGGTTGGTTTAGAACGCTTAAGAGCCAGTATTGGACAAAGTTATTATTTTGATGATCGTAAAGTTACTTTACTCAACAATACAGATGAGTTGGATAAAGAAAAACACACTGGTCCTGTGATCAGCATTTCGAGTCAGCTTTCGCAAAACTTTACTGTAAGCACCAATTCAGCTTGGATGTCCAATGGCGATAGTGCACAACATGACTTCCAAATGTATTACACAGGTGAAAAAGGAAATTTATACAACGTTGGATATTTTTATAGAAACAACCTCCCTGATCGCCAACGAGAATACGATCAAGCAGTTGCATCATTTATACAACCAGTAAAAGATAACTGGCGTATTATGGGTCATGTTCAATATGACCTTGACAACCATGTTGCACGCGAATATCTATTAGGTGTGAATTATGAATCTTGTTGTTGGGGAATTTCGGTCTATGGTCGTTCTTACTTCAATGATCTAGATGATGTTTCTCTCCCAGATACCAAGCCAAAACGCGCAGTTATGGCTGAAATCACACTCAAAGGACTAGGTGGTTTGAACAACAAGTTAAGTTCATTACTTCAAAATCGTATTTTAGGTTTTGATAAAGCTAATCAATCTTGGACTCATTAATGAAGACGCAAAAATTTAAAGAACTATTTAAAGCATCAACCTTAGCTTTACTCATCTCTACATCGTTATCGGTTTATGCAGCACCTAAAGATCAAATCATTGCCATTGTTGGTTCTACAGCAATTTTAAAAAGCGATTTAGACCAAGGCGTTGCTGAAGCTGCACATAAGTTCCAAGCACAAAAAAAAGAACTCCCGCCGCAAATTATTTTGCAACAGCAAGTGCTCAATCAGCTCATCACCCATGACGCACAACTTGAGCAAGTTAAAAAATATGGTTTAAAAGCTGATGAAAAAAGCTTAAATGAAGCTGTTCTTAAAGTCGCTCAACAGTCCGGCTCTAATTCTTTAGAAGCTTTCCAACAAAAACTAGATAGCGTTGCACCCGGAACATATGAATTATTACGTGATCGTGTTTCCGAAGATTTATTGATTCAGCGTCTCAGTCAACAACAAGTCATGTCTCGTATTAAAATTACCGATCTTGATGTTGAAAACTTTTTAAAATCACCTGAAGGTCAAGCTGCTGTTGGAAGCCAAGCACATGTCCTACATATGCGTATATCAGGTAATGCCCCTGCGGATGAACTTGAGGCAGTTGCCAAATCTGTTCGTACTGATTTAAAAGGCACAGATGATGTAAAAAGTTTAGAGAAAAAATTCAGCACGGCTCAAATCAAAGTAGATGGTGCGGACATGGGCTTTCGCCCACTTTCAGAAATCCCAACTGAACTTGCTGCCCGAGTAAGCTCTCTTGAACCAGGACAAACCACTGAGTTGGTCCAAGCGAAAGATGGTATTCATGTTTTAAAACTACTTGAAAAGAAATCAAATGAGCAAAAAGCACTTGTTCCACAGTTTGAAACTCGTCATATTCTCATTAAAACTTCCGAAGTAGTTAGCCCTGAAAACGCTAAACAAATGATTGAGAGTATCTATAACCGTCTCAAAGCGGGTGAAGATTTTGCAACACTTGCATCAACATATTCGAATGACCCTGGTTCAGCACGTGATGGTGGTAGTTTAGGATGGGTCAGCCCAGGGATGATGGTTCCTGAATTTGATAAAATGATGCAAAGCGCGACAGTCAACGAAATCAGCAAGCCATTCGAAACCCAATTTGGTTGGCATATCCTGCAAGTCACTGGCAAACGTCAACAAGATATGACTTCTGAATATCAAAAACGTATGGCTCGTCAAATTTTAGGGGAACGCCAATTTGAATCAGAATATGACAGTTGGTTAAGAGAGTTGCGTGCCAATACTTATATTGAAATTAAAGATCCAAGTTTAGATCCAAAGAAAAGTCAAAATTAAGTATCAAATAAAAACCAGTGCTTTGCACTGGTTTTTTTATGCCATAAGAAAAATCAATTCTGTGAAATAAAGTTTGCCTACAGTGGCTAAAACAGACTTCTTACTGAATCATGAAATCTAACTCTTTGGATAACCACCAATCATGGTTAAAGGTAAAATCTTGAAATCATAGCGCTGATTTCTTCCTACCTTACCATGCCCATATAAATGCCAATGTGAACGCCTTAATTAAATAGGGGCTTCTTTTCCTTTATTTTGACTGTTGTTTCTTTTCATCGTCTAATTCTTCTTGCGTACAATATCTCGGAACAATTTTCATTTTTGGTATGTCAAAATATTCATCACAAATTTCTCGTCCATTTTCATCAGTTCTACGGTACAATTGTTTCTTTTGTTCCAAAGTCATGATGTCAAAATAATTATAAAAATATAGATTATCAATCACTTCTGGTTCATTGAACGAAGTACCTAGGTCTACATAAAACAATTCACCTTTATCTTTTTGTTCTTCAGTACAATCAGCGGTATAGGCATAACTCACACTGGTCTTGGCACGAAACAAACTTCTTATCTCATCATGCATGGGATACGCGCCAACCAAAATATCGTTAATACTTATTGCATCTTGGAATCTTTTTTTTGGTGATTCATCACCTATAAGTTTCTTATTTTCGATACTTTGTGGTGTTTCAATTAAATCTATAGAATGTGCTGGATTCGGTAAGTAAAATCCAAACATTGATATCTTCTTATCTACTTGGCGCTCCATTAAACTTACGCCGATATCATCATAAATATAGAGATTAATTCGATTAATTGGATCTACAGTTTCGACAACCCGATAGTTTTTACCTAAAGCTTTAAGCCATGGCTCAACGCCTGAACTCATATATAAATCCGTACCATTATAATTAATCGCACAGCCATGGACCTTAAACTGATGTTGTGGATTTATTTTCTTTATAAAACCTTCTGTTTCAACGTCTTGTTTTGTCGAAGACTGATCATTACTACAACTAATGCACAGTTAATGCACAGTAAAAGGGGGAGAAATAGCGCTAGTTTTTTTTGAAATATATGCATTATTTTTTTAAAGGATAATTTTCACATCCTCCCCCAATAATAGGATCATCTCTATCCGGACCTTCACAAAACTCTTTCCGTTGTCTTTCTTTTTCTTCATCACTAATTATGTCAAAATAATTATAAAAATACATATGATCAATCACTTCAGGATCATTAAAACTGGTACTTAGCTCAATATAAAAATATTTACCTTGTTGATTGTCATTACAGTCCGCTGTAAAGTTATAACTCACCCCTGTTTCTGCACGAAACTTATCCCTGATCTCATCATGCATAGGATAAGCACCCACGAGTACACCATCCACCTCGATGGCATCTTTAAATATACTTCTAACTTGCTCAGTATCTGGTTTTTTTAACTCTTCTTCGATTTCTGCATCTGTTTCTTTACGAATATCATGTGATGGGCGCTCTAAACGAAACCTAAAACTATCGATTTGTTTATCCGCTATTCGTTCAACCAAACGAACACCGATATCATCATATATATAAATATTAATTCGATTAATTGGATCTACACTTTCGACAACCCGATAGTTTTTACCTAATGCTTTAAGCCATGGCTCAACGCCTGAACTCATATATAAATCCGTACCATTATAATTAATCGCACAACCATGGACCTTAAACTGATGTTGTGGATTTATTTTCTTTATAAAACCTTCTTTATCAGCATCTTGCTTTGTCGTAGACTGACCATTACTACAACTGATACACAGTAAAAGGGGGAGAAATAGCGCTAGTTTTTTTTGAAATATATGCATTACTTTTTCCCACCCTTGATCATATCTAAACCTTTTTGGACCGATTCTGCTGCTTCATCAATTTTTTCTTGCGCCGCTTTAGCACCTTTATACGCACCCTGTCGGGTCGTATCCCAACCTTTTTGCAGCATGCCATCACTAGCCTGATTGACTTTGTCCTTATTTTGTCTTGCCCATTGTTTAACGCTTTCATCCATCCAATTACAACGGCTTGGATGTCTAAAATAACTTTTTGCCGTATCTAATACCGCTTGTTTATTTGTCGCAGTTGGCTTTTTAGACCAATCCCTCCATTTTGTCCCGACATCACGTACCGCAATAATCGCTAAATTGGCAGCAAGTAAGTGTAAGGGGTTTCGTGCTTCGTCTTTCCCCAATTGTGTATGACTTGGGTTATCACCATGAATCACAGGATTTACCCCTTGTTTTACACTCACAATCTCATGTGAGTGTTTTAAAACATTATTCACGCCAAATTTGAATAAAAATTTAAACAGTGAAGTGACCAGTGTTTCTAATAGTGCGGTTTGCTTTTTAAACTCACTGATGGTTTTTGCTGCTTTTTTTAGCAAATCAACATAACCTGCTTCATATAAAGCACAAATTTCATCCCTTAACTCTAAGTATCGAAACCAAATTTTGGTTAAATTCTTATCTTTAGACACCGCATCAAGGGTAAAAATAAATTCTTGAATAATCAAATCAGAAAAACTACGTTCGCCAGAGACCATTCCTTTATATTCACTCCACTCTTTAAGTGGATCAATCATCTTCGCCAAAGTACCACCAATACTGGCAAAGGTATCCCAAGAGTCAAAAGTTCCTGTCACCAAAGGAATTTGTTCATAGCGACTAAAATTATTTTTTCTTAATACATTGTGTCTAACATCAGTATAACCATGCTTAATCAGTGTAATTTCAACAAAATTACTGTGTGAAAAAAAATCTTCCAAGACATGAAAGGCATTGCCCAAATGCCGCAAAGGCGCATCCGAGCTACTGCTTTGTTTCATGCTTTCTTCTAACTGTCCCAACATATACTCTAATGCTGTTGGAAATGCCGAATCACGCATATTATTTGGGGTATTGTCAGCGATATAATTTTTTAAATTAAATTGTGCAGATTTCTGATCACTGTTGGTTTGAAAGGTTTTATCATTCGGTTTAGGGTTTAATTCTTTGTCTATATGGGTATAAATATCAGCACCAAAAGGATTGTCGATATGTTCTTCAAAACGATAAACACCTAATATACGCTCGCCATCTTTTCCTCTTAGATCACGAAATAAACGATGTGGTAAAGAGCTTTCAGGTAAATAAGCCTTCAAAGCTAACGCTTTATAACGCCTCTGATTTTTTTCACTTAAATTACTGTAATTTCCCTTTTTTAGAATTACTTGCATGATAGAACGGTATTTTGAAGAATAGCTATCACTTTTTTCGTACTTTTTTAATCTAATTAAATCACTTGCGACATTTTCATCAAAAAAATGATCATACGCCAAGACTGCCAATATATTGGAAATTAACTTACGTGTTGGTTTTATGGTAGTAATTTTACCTTGATTATCTATCGCAACATCAATGCTTGTATTCAGCACAGCCCCACAGACCAGTTGGGAATGATCTCTTAACCAATTTCCTGCATAAATTGCATTAACTGTAAGTCGATTAAATATTTCACCTTTTGGGTTATCTTCTCCAATAGCTTCTTTTTCAATAGATTGGTGCCCATGTTCAATCCGCACACCTTTATTGTCATCTTTTTTAATATATTTACCTGTTTTGGGGTCTATGGTTCCCCTATTTGCCAGTATTTTAGTTTGTTTAGAAAACTTACCTTCACCTGCACCAAAGTATTCATATTGGACATCTACCACTTCATCCATTTGCGACTCGAAATCAGCATGCATTCTTGCGGCTCTTTTCCCCGATGTTGGGGTGATTTTCAGCTTTCCTGAAAACTTTTCAGAGCTTATTTCTGCAAACTCAAACTCAGTATTTACACCTTTGTCTTTTCCTTCTGTCAACTGACCTAAATTATATGCATAAACCGCACCTTCATCTCGTGGTGCATCAGGTGCTAGTTTTTCTATTTTTACCGGTATTTTTAAAATATCACCAATATAAATAAGATTAGGGTCAGAAATTTGATTAAGTGAACATAATTCTTCAACAGTGGTATTAAAATTCTTCGCGATTTCTTCCAACACATTGCCTTTGACAATCACATACAGATTAAAGCTATTGTCTAATGAATAGTTGCTACTGATTCGTAAATGATCATCGATGTAATGCCCATACTCATGTAAAAGCACTGTATAAAGTCTTTCCAAATTACTGTCATTTTCTAGCGCAGATAACACTGTATCAGCAGCAAGATAGATTTTCTTGTCCTGATGATTAAACCCAGCTGCGTGACCGTTGATACTTTTAGCAACCACCGTATGTTCAGGCGGTTGAATTAGACCATTCTCCAAGTCAGTTTTCAGGGCTAAATACAAACTGTCTGGAATATCAAAACCAAAGATTGGTGCAACCAAACTGACAAAACTTTCTTGAGAGAAGGTCTTTGCCAATACAACAAGTTGGTCATGGGCATAGGTACTTTTTAGCGTCGGTAATGGCTGATCTGGTGCAAAATTTACGATCGGCAACAAAGTTAATCCAGCACTCACTTTCATCCCAGAGCTAAGTTTCTGCTGTCCAGATTTAACTTCAAACAAGCCTGGCGTGGTCGAAAAAATACCTGAGCCATTCAGTCTTAATTCAGATGTATCCGCACGAAATACAATTTCTTTAGGACTGATCATATAAATCGTATCTTCAGTCGAAATAATTTGAATACCTTTACGCGCAATCAAATCTGCACCATCACTATGCGCTTTTATTTCAACCTTGCCTTTTGCAGCATAAAGTCTTGCACCTTCTTGCGCAGCAAATAAACTGATCTTGTTTTTTGCATGTGCTATAAGATTCTTTTGGCTACTCAGATTTATACTGTTGCCTGCGCTCTGGCTGATTTGCCCATCTGCTGAAAGATGAAGGTCGCTATTGGTCGACATTGCGATAGAGTTTGGTGAAGCCAGTAGCATTAAAGCTTGTTTAAATGCATCAGCTTTGTCTTTTTCACCTTTTTCTATTTGATTAAGGAAGTATTTTAAATTATTTAAAACTTCCAAAGGATCAGTTTGTTGATGCTTGGCAACTTCACTTAAGGCTTTGGCATTCTCTAGACTATTTTCTAACTGACTTTTGGCTTCGGTTGTATCTAGATGATTACCTGATGCCCCATCTTGTGCATGGGTACTCAGCAGTAAGCCTTGTCCTGCACGTATTGCGCCCCATTGATCTGTTCTTAACTCAAAGCCTTCTCCTCGCCCTTCACTCGCCTCTGTTTCTTTCGGATGGCTGAGATTGCCAAGATTCAGTTGGGTTGCGCCATGACTGCTGTGTAACTGACTACTGATCTGGTTGTTGGTATCATCAAAACGTAATTGATTATAACCATTGCCTTTGTATTCTCGACTTTTAATCCCTGCCAACTTTTTGGTATCTGGTAACTTGCCTTTGTCATCAAACTTGGTTGGATAACGGTATCCTTCATGAATACGTCCCATCACAAAAGGTCTATCAATATCACCCGCAAAGAAGTCAACCACGACCAACTCTCCAATACGCGGTAAGAAGCGTGCTCCATAGCCTTCACCTGCCCACGTCGTGAGTACATCGACCCAAGCTGAGTCGGTATCATTGTCGTTCGCGCCTGCACCACCATCATGGCTGTGGTCTTCATTGCGGGTAAAGAGGAAGCGAACCTTGATGCGTCCCCATTCATCCACATGAATTTCTTCTCCACTTGGACCAACCACTCTCGCTCGCATTGGATGGGCTGCGGGTCTTTGAGTTAAGGGATTATATTCAGGAACAACCGTAATATTACGTCGTTGTAGCACCAACTGATTGGCTTGGCGTTCTTCGCTGTTGTTCACGGTGAGATGGGTGCGTTGCCATTGGCTTTCTCGGATGAGTGCTTCGACTTGATGGCTCAAGTCTTTCGGTAAGTTATTTTGGTGATAAAAGGTTTTGGAGATGATCAGAAATTGCCGATCAGCAACATCTTTTAGCTCTAAACTTGGATGTTGGTCAAGCTCAAAGTGATAACCCACCTGCGCATCTCGTACCGTTGAAGTTGCGATAAATTGTTTGGCTTGGGCATCGTAGTAGTTGCTGAGGTTTTGGTTAAAGCGTTCGATCTGACTGTTGCCTGATGGCGTTGCACCATCTTCTCCATTTAAGTCTTGAGTCCATGCAGGGCTAAAGTGCCATACTTGTTCTAAAGCTAGACTGGCATTGTCATAGTTTTCACTCTGCTTGTATTTGCTTAAAACATTACCTGCGCCTTCTTCTATCTCCAACACCTCGGCTTGCCAACGTTGAATATGTACAGACGTCGGTTGAAGTGAACGTTGTCCTGTAAAATTGATAATCGAATCGCGAGTCTCTACAGATGAACTTCGATGAAAGCGGATCGTGCGTCGTTCTAAACTTTCGTATTGAGTATTGTCATCAATCAATCGAAGCTTTTGAGGCTGGATGGGTTCATTAAAATGAGAGACTTTAAGCTGTGCTTCATCAATTAAACTGGTCACGCCTTCCGATGCTAGAAGCCTTTGAATAAGATCTATATCTCGTTCATTATTCTGCATAATGAAGGGTCTGACATCGTAATCTTTAGTTAGACCGCTTTTATCCAAAGTTAAACTTGAAGCAAACAGTGGAGATCTGTCTCGCCATTCATTAAATATAACTTCGACTACCTGTAAAGCAGACATATTCATAAATACGCGCGAGTTTCTACGCTGTTTCCATAGTGCGGTTGGATCTTCAACCGTGAGGCGATAAATCGTCAAAGCACCATCTGAGGCACCCACCTCAGCTTTGGTGACAATTCCTGAAATACGATTGATTTCGGAGCGATCATTGACCACATCAATGGCTACACGACAGCCAATAAAGCGTTTTAATGCAATATCGTTCAGCGTAGATAGACAAATCAGTTGTAAGTTCATCCCATCATTGATGGCATGTATCCCATCAACACGTTGTAAAAATACCAGTTGATGAAGATCAGTATTTGAAAAAGACACATGGATAGCACGCTTTTGAGCAGTAAGACCCAATTTTTCCAAAGCAAAATAAATATTATTAAACATGAGTTATTGTGTAGTTGTTCTAAATTAAAAGACACTCTACAAAAAAGATCATATTTTGTCCATATTTAATTTTATCTAAATAATTTTCTATATCACCTTGTGTTTCAGGTTTTTTTATAAGTTTATAAGAATAGTACACTTGAAAGTAATTAAACTGCATTCTTTCACAGCAAACAAAGCAACGCTTTATTTTTACTCAGATATCTTCGCTCAACATGATGACTTTCATGCCGCTTCACGATAAAAAAGATGATCAATCATTTAAAAGTGCAAATAAATAAATGACCAAAATCTTCTAATACTTTATATAAAAAATATAAAGTTCATAGGCTATTAAGGATCAGAATATTTAACTATTTCTAAATTTATTATGATGAAATGATTATTAAAATCTACATTTTAGTACAATCATGAGCCAAAATTTAATTTACAGCCCCTAATAGTAATCGCTAAATAAAAAACCGCAAAATGATTAATATTCAATCATATTGCGGTTTTTTTTAATGCATCAAGAGACTGTTAAAACAGTCTCTTTTTCACAATCAATTTCTACATTTAGAAATTAACGATTGTTTTCATCTTCTTGTGAATCTTCAAATTTACCTTCGCCGCCAAAGTCAGAACCTTGACCACCAAAGCCACCTTGACCGCCGAAGCCACCTTGACCACCAAAGCCACCTTGTTGACCACCGAAGCCACCTTGACCGCCGCAGCCACCTTGACCGCCGAAGCCACCTTGACCACCGAAGCCACCTTGACCACCGCAGCCACCTCGACCACCGAAACCACCAGCTTGACCACCGAAGCCACCAGCTTCACCACCGAAACCACCAGCAGCGCCTTGAGCACCAGCAGGAGCACCAGCAGGACGTGGATTACGTGCAGGTACAACAGTAGAAATCGCATGCTTATAAACCATTTGGCTTACAGTGTTTTTCAACAAAACAACATACTGGTCAAAAGATTCAATGTGACCTTGTAATTTGATACCGTTTACAAGAAAGATAGAAACCGGAATACGTTCTTTACGGAGAGAATTTAAGAACGGATCTTGTAAAGTTTGACCTTTAGACATTTTATACTCCAAAAAAAAATTTAAAATCAGCGCAAAAACTGCCTTTA
>NZ_LBNA01000019.1:0-28935 GCF_001005515.1 Acinetobacter sp. Ag2 | reverse complement strand
GTTGTATATGAAGCATCATTTGATTCATAAAAGATCAAAGATACTTGATTTAGTTGTAAAGCTAGTTACAATAACCAACTCAAATGTTCTTCTGTTAAACTCATTTGGAACAAAGTAAGGCATACCCATAAGACCCGAAAAAGTCCATAACAGTTTGCTGGCGACAATAGCAAGAGTGAACCACCTGATCCCTTCCCGAACTCAGAAGTGAAACCTCTTAGCGCTGATGGTAGTGTGGGGTTACCCATGTGAGAGTAAGTCATCGCCAGCTTTTAATTCTTAAAACACCCTCAACTAAAATGTTGAGGGTGTTTTTTTATGCGTAAATCAAAGAAAATAATGTTGATAATCAGTTTAATACAAGAATAGAGTAAGGATGTTGAAATGGAAAAAGAAATATATATACTTTTAGGCGCTACGATTACTGCTTTGTTTGGTTATATCGTTGCGCGTTATACTAGTGGAATTCAATTAAAAATAGCACAAAAAAATTCCGAGAAAGATATTCAGCTTCAATTGGATCGTTTAGCCAATGAGCGATTAAAGGATGAAGTTTCTTTAGAACGGGAAAAATTGGAGATATTGCATAAAATTCTCTCAATCATTTCTTTTGAAAATTCACAAACCATGAGCTATATCAAATTACCAGAGACTGAACTTACAGATTTCCGTAAAAGATATATTGAAAACTGTAATCGTCTTCATGATGCACATGCAATAACAGATTTATATTATCCCGAAATGTCTGATTCAATAAGAAAAATATTTGGTCAAGCAAACTGTTTTTGGGGGTATCAGGAAAGTGTTATGCAAATTGACATTAAAGCAAATAACCAAGGATGGCACGAAAATCTATCAAAAGTTTTAGAAGCTGGTAAGGAGATTAATCAACATGTACAAAATCTACAATATAGGATTGCTGAAAGAGGTAGAGAGCTTAACAAAGCTCTAAAACTAGTCAACTTTTAAAAGTATTGATTCAATGTTAATGATAAGAAATATTGAGTTATTACTAATAGCCACTTATCCCAATCATTTCTCAAAGGGAGTGGGAGCATCAAGAATATGATGAAGATTCAATCTCGTTTTTTTATTTATAGAAGATTTTAATAAATAATTGAATACAAAAAGAAAACCCCATCATCCTGATGGGGTTTTCTTCGTATTGGTGTGTTAGATCTGACTCCTGTCGAATCTCACGTTCCTGATGCTCAGACACTTGGTTATTGTTGTTTTGTCTGGGAAACTTCCTGTTCCCGATAACGATAGAATAGGTGAATTTAAAGCAGCCGTATATTCGCTAAGTTCGGCAGAAGTTGTAGGTAAATGCTTACATTGAACGGATTAGAAAATTGCTGTTAACAATTTAAATAAGCATTTACTCGTGGATATTATGCAAAATTCCATGCTGAATGAAAGCATTGGCTAGATAAAAAGTAATGCTTAACTAGGTATTTAGTTTCAATCCAACAAGCTCATGACATCATCTTCAGACAATTTCACTTCATTTTCATGATCAATACTCAATACAGATTTGGCAAGATCAGCTTTATTTTTCTGTAAGGCTAAAATCTTTTCTTCGATACTTTGGTTGGTAATCAGTTTATAAACAAAGACAGGTTTGTCTTGACCGATTCGCCATGCACGATCTGAAGCTTGATCTTCAGCAGCAGGGTTCCACCATGGATCAAAGTGAATTACAGTGTCCGCAGCAGTTAGGTTTAGTCCAACGCCACCCGCTTTTAAACTGATCAGGAAAACAGGAATTTCTCCTGATTGGAATGCAGTAATCACTTCATCACGTTTTTTGGTTTGTCCTGTCAATTTTACATTTCGAATATTTAATGCTTTTAAATGTTCTTCAATGAGTTGAAGCATGGTTGTGAATTGAGAAAAAATTAAAATCTTGCGTCCTTCTTCAACCATGCCTTGGACCATTTCTAATAAATGATCCAACTTAGCAGATTCGACATTTTGATTTTTAATTTGATCAAGCTGTAAAAGGCTAGGATGGCAACATACTTGTCGAAGTTTGAGTAAGGCACTCAAGATCTGGATTTGACTACGATGAAAACCTTTGGCTGCAATGAGTTCTCGGATATTCTTTTGCATTGTTGCACGAACAGCCTCGTAGAGTTTAGATTGCTGTTCATTCATGTCAATATTGACTTCAATTGTGGTCTTTTCTGGAAGTTCTTTGGCAACTTCTGTTTTTAAGCGGCGCAACATAAATGGTTTAATACGTGAAACAAGCTTAACTTTTGTTGGAATATCAGCATGCTTTTCAATAGGATTTCGATATTTTTTATTAAATAATTCTTGGCTATAAAGAAAACCAGGCATAAGGAAATGGAATAAAGACCATAATTCACCTAAGTGGTTTTCCATCGGTGTTCCAGTCAAACACAGACGATGTTTAGCCTTAATTTGACGAACTACTTGAGATGCTTTAGCCCGTGGATTTTTGATGTTTTGTGCTTCATCCAGAATCAGTAAATGGTACTGGTGTGGCAATAAAAATTCTTCATCACGACCAATTAATGGGTAGGTACTTAGTACCACATCCGCATTGTTAATATCTTGAAAATATTCCAAGCGATCTTGACCTTGAAGGACTAAAACCTTTAATTCAGGGGTGAATTTTTCAGCTTCTTTACGCCAGTTATGCATTAAAGATGTGGGTGCAATAATCAAGGCTGGGCGTTGTTTCAATCGCCCTGCTTGTTTTTCTATCAGTATATGCGCAAGTGTTTGAGCTGTTTTACCTAAGCCCATGTCATCGGCGAGGATACCGCCATGTTCAGTTTCACGTAAAAACTGTAACCATGCTAAACCTTGCTGTTGATAAGGACGTAATTCTCCTTGAAAGCCTTCAGGTGTCGCAATTTGATGTTGATAACTACTTTGCAACTTCTCAGCAAATATTTGTAACCGTTCGCTACTTTGCCACGGCATGCCCAAATGATGTTGTAAATCCAAAAATTGTGCAGCATCGTATTGGTCTAATGAGGCAGACTCTGGATGGCGTAAAATTTCTTTCAGATAAATCAAAATAGGTTTGATGTCCTGAACCTTTAACGCCAATTGAGACTGAGCTTCTCTTAAATGAACAATGAGAAAACTTTCATCCTTCATTTGTGCAATATAATCATCTTCTAAGAGATGAGGATTATGTTGAATGGCGTAGCCCAATAAGTCGATTAAATTATAAGTTTGCCCATGTACATCTTGAATGGTTGCGCCAACATTAAACCAATCTTGCTTTTTTTCAGATTCGGTTAAAGATAACTGCAAATTTTGTGTGGCGCGTAAGTTGAATTGGCTATCGGCAGTGTGCTCAACTTTCCAACCGAGAAGTTCAATTTTATTTTCAGGAATCAGTTGATCAATCCATGCAGTAGGATCTGCACAAATAATTGATTTTTCAGTAATGTTATCAAACGCAGGTCTCTTGCTTTTCGGTATTTTGGTGATCCATTGTAGGGATGGAATAGCGTCCATTAAGGTCGCAATATATTGTTTTTCTATGACAAGATCACGTTGTTGTCGTACCGTTTTTTGTTGGACGTTACTGACAAAACATTCATCTGGAAAACCAGCTTTGATTCTTCCAGCTTGGTATTCAAATTCGATTTCTGCAAAAGCATAGTGGTGCATATGACCTAAGCGATCATATTGTGGATGCGTACCAAAGCGTAAAATTGGCGTTGGTTTGCCAGTTAGGATATCTACATTTTGTGTAGATTGAGCTTGTGGAAAATCTTCAAAACATGAATAAGGTTGGATGGCTTGTTGAAATTCAGGCATAAGTTCAACAGGCATCTGAGGCATGTTCAGCAGTTCTTCAATCATTTCACTAGAATATGAAGATTCAAGCGCACCCACTTGGTTTTTGAACAAATCTAAATAGCTTAAAGGGTGAGAATGAATAATATAAATATGTTGTGCATGTTCACCGGTAATTTCTAATTGTTGATCATCAAAAAAATGTGCTTTTAATTTTTCAGTTTGTTGCTCAGGTTTAGATTGCCAATTAAATTCGATTTTATAGTTCTGTTCAGACCAAGTTAATGCTGGTCTTTGTACATCCAGTCCATAACAATCACCACTCAAAATTGCAGTTTTAAGATGTTCCTGATAAATACCCGAAATATCCCATGATGAAGGATAAAAATGGGCATTATTGAAATTTAACTTTGCAAAAAAATAGAGGTGACTAAAGATTTTCTTTTCTTCTGGACTGACTTTTAGGCGTTCATTAAGCACATTGTCATAACTGGTATACAGTGCTGTATCACGAATTTTTCCATCTTTATTATGGCGAGCTTTGTATACGCAAAGTTGCAGTTGAGCCGAATTATTTTTGGCCTGAAAAATATATACCAGTTGATGCGGTGTTTTTTTTGTGGCTGGCTGAATTTGAGCCAATTGTTGTTTAAATTGATTTAACCAAGCTTTTGCTGTGCCATGTGCAGTTTGATTGGCTGTTGCTGAAGTTTGCTCTGAATGGTTTAAATTTTGTCGACTCAGTGCATTCGACATTTCTTGATCATAAAAATAACGGGCTAATGCTGCCGCATGTTTACAATCATAGGCTACAGGACAACTACAGTCGGTATCGACGATCTGATTTTTTAACGGATTATAAATAACTGCCGTTTCATAATAGTCGGTCCCTTGAACTTGTGCCTCTATCACTAAATTGTCACGGTCAGGATAAATTTCTAGAGATTTAAGATCAATTTTTTTGACATAACTCAAGCTTCGTTGAATAGTTGCCGGGCTAAAACGAGATAAAAATTGATTCAGTGTCGCCATTATTTCTAGAGCTAAAAATTAAAATGAAATTATTAAGAGTGTAACGGATTTTTGAAATGGAAGCTGAAATTAATACATGAGTTTTCAGCAAAATTGACATGTTTTTAATTATAAATTGATCATTTCTGCAACTTTAAATGCTTTAAAATCTGTCAGTATAAGTTTTTAAAAATAATGCTGGGAAGCACATCAAGATGAAACATAACCCAATTTACTATACAGATCAGCATTTTGCCTTTGCAGACTCAGTTCGTAAGTTTGTTCAAAAGGAGTTAATGCCACATATCAATGAGTGGGAAGAAGCTGAAACATTTCCAAAAGAACTTTATCAAAAAGCAGCTGAAATTGGCTTGTTAGGCATAGGTTTTGATGAACGCTATGGTGGAATACCTGAAACTGATGCTTTTCATGTCCTTTTATCTTCCATTGAACTTGCTAAAACTGGTTCAGGCGGTTTGTGCGCTTCTTTATTGTCACATTCAATTGGCGCACCGCCGATCAATCATTTTGCTTCAGATGAAATTAAAGAGACAGTGCTGACGCAGATTTTAGCAGGTGAGAAAATCTCCGCTTTAGCCATCACTGAACCATCTGGTGGCTCAGATGTCGCGGCGTTGAAAACTAAAGCACTACGAGATGGTGATGATTATATCGTGAGTGGAGAAAAAACGTTTATTACTTCGGGCATTCGTGCAGATTACTATACGGTCGCTGTACGTACGGATGTAGATGCCAAAGGTCCAAATGGTATTTCAATGTTATTGATTGATGCGCATAGCAAAGGCATTAGCAAGTCAAAATTGGACAAAATGGGGTGGTGGGCTTCAGATACTGCGCATTTACATTTTGACCAAGTCCGTGTTCCAGCACATCATTTATTAGGTGCTGAAAACATGGGGTTTTTGGTAATTATGAATAACTTTAATATGGAACGATTTTTTCTTGCTGCCAGTAGTTATGGTTTTGCATTAACTTGCTATGAGGAGGCCTTGGAATGGGCACGAGAACGTAAAACCTTTGGCAAGCGTTTGTTAGACCATCAGGTGGTTCGTCATAAACTTGTGGATATGGCGACTCGTCTTACCACCACACTGGTTTTATTGGAAGATACAGCTTATCGTCTGGGAAAACCTGAAATGCAGGGTAATGAATTGATTGCTCAAATCTGTATGCTAAAAAATGTGGCAACGCAGACCATGCAATTTTGTGCAGACGCAGCTGTACAAACTTTGGGGGGGATGGGGTTTATGCGTGGAACGAAGTCTGAACGTATTTATCGTGATGTTAAAGTGAATATGATTGGTGGAGGCGCAGAAGAAATCATGAAAGATCTCGCCAGTCGTCAATTGGGCTATTAGAATTTGAGTAATTGGTTAAGATAGTATTGTATGGAAAATAAAGTGTCATAAAAATAATCAGGGAACAACAAGAGATGGATCATTTAAATAACCCGATTTACTACACCGCTGAACATCGTGCATTTGCTGACAGTGTGAAGAAGTTTGTGGAAAAAGAAATCAGCCCTTATGTCAATGAATGGGATGAGGAGGGAAGTTTTCCACGAGAACTTTATCAAAAAGCTGCATCCATAGGACTACTGGGTTTAGGGTTTGATGAAGATCATGGAGGAATACCAGATGCAGATGCATTTCATGTGTTCCTTGCAGCAGTTGAAACAGCTAAAGCGGGTTCAGGCGGGGTACATATCTCACTGATGATTCATACCATTGGAACGCCTCCGATCCATTATTTTGCACAGCCTCATATTCGTGACCAAGTGATGCCACAAATTATTGCAGGTGAGAAAATCTCCGCTTTAGCCATCACCGAACCATCTGGTGGCTCAGATGTCGCGGCGTTGAAAACTAAAGCACTACGAGATGGTGATGATTATATCGTGAGTGGGGAAAAAACGTTTATTACTTCGGGCATTCGTGCAGATTACTATACGGTCGCTGTACGTACGGATGTAGATGCCAAAGGTCCAAATGGTATTTCAATGTTATTGATTGATGCCCATAGCAAAGGCATTAGCAAGTCAAAATTGGACAAGATGGGGTGGTGGGCTTCAGATACTGCACATTTACATTTTGATCAAGTCCGTGTTCCAGCACATCATTTATTAGGTGCTGAAAATATGGGGTTTTTGGTGATTATGAATAACTTTAATATGGAGCGTTTTTTTCTTGCTGCAAGTAGTTATGGTTTTGCACTAACTTGCTATGAGGAGGCCTTGGAATGGGCACGAGAACGTAAAACCTTTGGCAAGCGTTTGTTAGATCATCAGGTGGTTCGTCATAAACTTGTGGATATGGCGACTCGTCTTACCACTACACTGGCTTTACTAGAAGATACAGCATATCGTCTGGGGAAACCTGAGATGCAGGGCAATGAATTGATTGCTCAAATCTGCATGCTAAAAAATGTGGCAACGCAGACCATGCAATTTTGTGCAGATGCAGCAGTACAAACTTTGGGTGGGATGGGATTTATGCGTGGAACGAAGTCTGAACGTATTTATCGCGATGTTAAAGTGAATATGATTGGCGGAGGCGCAGAAGAAATCATGAAAGATCTCGCCAGTCGTCAATTGGGTTATTAGAATTTGAGTAATTGGTTAAGATAGTATTGTATGGAAAATAAAGTGTCATAAAAATAATCAGGGAACAACAAGAGATGGATCATTTAAATAACCCGATTTACTACACCGCTGAACATCGTGCATTTGCTGATAGTGTGAAGAAGTTCGTGGAAAAAGAAATTAGCCCTTATGTCAATGAATGGGATGAGGCGGGAAGCTTTCCACGAGAACTTTATCAAAAAGCTGCATCCATAGGACTACTAGGTTTAGGGTTTGATGAAGATCATGGCGGAATACCATATGCAGATGCATTTCATGTGTTCCTTGCAGCAGTTGAAACAGCTAAAGCGGGTTCAGGCGGAGTACATATCTCACTGATGATTCATACCATAGGAACGCCTCCGATCCATTATTTTGCACAGCCTCATATTCGTGACCAAGTGATGCCACAAATTATTGCAGGCGAGAAAATTTCTGCGCTGGCAATCACTGAACCTACTGGTGGTTCAGATGTTGCTGCCTTACAAACTAAAGCGATACGAGACGGTGACTTTTACCTGCTCAGTGGAGAAAAAACCTTTATTACTTCAGGCATGCGAGCTGACTATTACACCGTTGCTGTAAGAACCAATCCAGAAATAAAAGGTGCCAATGGAATTTCGATGCTATTGGTGGATGCGCATAGTGAAGGTATTACCAAATCTCCGTTAAAGAAAATGGGGTGGTGGGCTTCAGATACTGCCCATTTGCATTTTGATCAGGTCAAAGTGCCTGTAGAAAATCTTCTAGGAGAAGAAAACGCAGGTTTTAAAGTGATTATGAAAAACTTTAATATGGAGCGTTTTTGGTTAGCTTCTATGGCATATGGTTATGCGTTGGTATGTTATGAAGAAGCTTTACAGTGGTCTAAAGATCGAAAAACTTTTGGTAAACGCTTGGTTGATCATCAAGTGGTACGTCATAAACTGGTGGATATGGCAACGCGTTTAACCTATACGCGTGCACTGTTGGAAGATACAGCTTATCGTATGGGTAAAGCTGAATTACAGGGAAGTGATTTAATCGCACAGATTTGTATGTCGAAGAATGTTGCAACACAATGCATGCAATTTTGTGCAGATGCCGCGGTACAGACGCTTGGTGGAATGGGCTTTATGCGTGGAACGAAGTCTGAGCGAATCTACCGTGAAGTGAAGGTTAATATGATTGGCGGTGGTGCAGAAGAAATCATGAAGGATTTGATCAGTAAGCAGTTGGGGTTTTGATTTTTTGCAAATTAAATGATCTATTTATGATGATATGCCAAAGGAGAATCTCTTTTATTTTGGGGTAATTTTTAAATGATTTCGAAGTTTAATTTTCCGTAAGTCGGGCGTTATTCTCCAACACAGCGTGTAAGCTGAATTTCCACATGCCCAATAACAAATCGTCGTTGCATGAATGTCGAGGTTATCTTCTAAAAGCTGAAGAATTGTGTTCCATTGCTGATCTGAATCTAGCGTTTTAGAAGACTCCTCAAACGATTGTAAAATCGTTTCCATCAGTGCAAATTTTTCGTCTTCATTGAGTTCATTTGAAAGATAAGCATCTATAAATTCATCAATACGATTTGGGTCAGCAACCTCATATTCCCAATCTTGCATAAAAGCATCATAGGGTAAATTAAAGCGTTGAGCCAATGCGTGAATTGCCGAAGCGGTAATGTATCGTTGAGAGTATGTTTTAAACATTATTTTTGTCAGTTTTATCATGAAAACAAAACTTATTTTATTTCGAATTTCAAAAAATAAGAAATTGACGCAGAGAAATCAACCAACATTTATTTCAAAGCCATACTTAAAACGGTTTCAGTCAATTCATCCATTGTCATTTTACCGTTGGGTTTATACCACGTGACTGTCCAAGCAATTGCACCCCCCAATAAGCGACGCCAAATAAAAGCATCATGTTGGACTTTATTGAGTTCACGTAGCTTTTCAATCACAGTCAGCCAAATATCTTCATAAGCATTGCGAAGTTTAAGCAACTCATCCTGTCTTGGTTTAGATAAAGCAAACCATTCATAAACCAGAACAGCCATCGCTGAACCTGTATCGCCGCTAATAGAGATCAGTTCAGCTTTAATTAAGTGTTTCAATTGTTGCTCAGGATCATCTGATATTTTAATCGCATCCAACAGACGAGCATGATTATAAATAATGGTCTGTTGCATCACATGGGCAAGAATATCATCCTTACTTTTAAAATGATGAAACAAGCTACCTGATTGAATTCCAATAAAATTGGCTAACTCACGCACAGTTGTTTTGGCATAACCTTGTTTGTGAAAAAGGTAAGCAGCACCCAGCAATAAACGACCTCTAGGGCTGTCATCAAAACAGGCAATCGGTTGAATATCATTGATTGAATTAGCGATCATCGGATCATTTTTTTCCATAAAGTTAAGCCATTTTTTTATTGTTTGAAATGCGTTTTAACACATTTGCCAATTCAGGATAACATTTTGCACTTTACAAACCAAGCGCTTGCTTGGTAAATTGATGCATAAATTTTATTCAGAACAATCAAAACAAGATAGGTGTGAAAATGGACGATCAGCGTATTGTGAAAATTGGATGTGCCTCAGGTTTCTGGGGCGATACCAATACTGCCGCATTTCAACTGGTACATATGTCTGACATTGATTACCTTGTGTTTGATTACCTTTCTGAAATCACCATGTCAATCATGGCAAAAGCGATGATGGTCAATCCTGAGCATGGCTATGCTTTAGACTTTGTTAGTCGCGTGATGACACCATTACTTAAAAAAATCAGCGATAAAAATATTAAAGTGATCAGCAATGCAGGTGGTGTGAATCCTTTGGCTTGTCGTGATGCTTTGCAAAAAGTGATTGATGCTCAAGGCTTAAATTTAAAAATTGCTGTGGTATTGGGAGATGACTTACTCGCTCAACAGACCACTTTAAAAGCACAAAATATTCAAGAAATGTTTAGTGGAGAAAACTTACCCGATCAGCTTGCAAGTTGTAATGCCTATCTCGGTGCAATTCCAATTTGCGATGTTCTTGATCAAGGCGTAGATATTGTGATTACAGGACGGGTGGTGGACTCTGCTGTCGTACTTGCACCCTTATTGCATGAATATCAATGGTCTTTTGATGATTATGACAAACTTGCCCAAGGTGCTTTGGCTGGTCATATCATTGAGTGTGGTGCGCAATGCACAGGGGGGAATTTCACCGATTGGCGTTTGGTCCAAGGTTTTGACAATATGGGATTTCCGATTGTTGAAGTTAAATCCGATGCCTCATTCATTGTAACTAAACCCAAAGGTACAGGGGGACTGGTTTCGACTGCGACAGTTGCTGAACAAATTGTTTATGAAATCGGTAATCCTCAAGCCTATTTACTACCCGATGTCACTGCGGATTTTAGCCAAGTAAAATTACAACAACTCGAACAGGATCGGGTTTTGGTTATTGGTGCAAAAGGTCGAGCGCCCACTCAGCAATATAAGGTCAGTGCAACTTACCCAGATGGATATCGGGTGTTGGTAAGCTTTTTGATCGCAGGGCGTGAAGCACCAGAAAAAGCTCAGGTGATTGCAGATGCGATCCTTAATAAATGCGAACGTGTTTTAGCTTTACGTTCAGTGCCGCCATTTTCTGAAAAGTCTGTTGAGATATTGGGCACTGAAAGTACTTATGGGGGCAATGCAAAACCTATTCAAAGCCGTGAAGTCGTGGTCAAAATTGCAGTAAAACATATGTTTAAAGAAGCATGTCTGTTTTTTGCTTCGGAAATTGCACAAGCATCTACAGGAATGGCACCTGCACTGGCAGGCATCGTTGGCGGTCGCCCTAAAGCCTCACCCGTGATAAAACTCTTTTCATTCTTAGTGGACAAATCAACACTCAATATAGAAATAGATATTGCTGGACAGCGCCATAAAGTTGAAATTCCATCAGGTTCAAATGAACAGACCTATGATGTATTGCCTGTTGGAGACATTGCCCAATTCTCAGGTCAGGAAATAACGGTTCCTTTGGTTGAAATCGCTCATGCGCGTAGTGGAGACAAGGGTAACCATAGCAATATTGGGGTGATTGCACGTCAAGCTGAATATTTGCCTTGGATTCGTGCCAACTTGACTGAAGAAAATGTCAAAGCATATATGCAGCATGTGTTAGACCCACAAAAATCTCAAGTCATTCGTTATGAAATCCCCGGATTGAATGCGCTGAATTTTATGCTGGAAAATGCACTGGGTGGCGGTGGAATTGCCAGTTTACGTATTGATCCGCAAGGCAAAGCTTTTGCACAACAACTGTTGGATATGCCTGTCAAAATTCCTAAACATTTAAAGCCCGTATAAGTTTCTGGCAAGGTGGAATTCTTTGCCTTGATCAAGCAGAGGCTAAGGAAATAAGCAATCTAAAAGAAAACAAATTGGAAATAAAACAATGCATTATCACTCAATATTTAGATCGGATGCTTTTCAAGATAAAGTCATTATTGTGACAGGTGGTGGCTCTGGTATTGGTCGCTGTACTGCGCATGAGTTGGCATCTTTAGGTGCTCAAGTTGTTATTACTGGGCGGAAAATTGAAAAGCTCAATAAAGTAAGTCAAGAAATCATTGAAGATGGTGGGAAAGTACATCAGATCGTTTGCGATAACCGTGAAGAACAACAAGTCAAAGACATGATTGCTGAAGTGATTGAAAAATTTGGCAAACTTGATGGTCTGGTGAATAACGCAGGTGGGCAATTCCCTTCAAACTTAGAAGGTATTTCAGCCAATGGATTTGATGCCGTGGTACGCAATAACTTGCATGCCACTTTCTACTTAATGAAAGAAGCATATAACCAGTGGATGGCAAAACATGGTGGCAGTATTGTCAATATGGCAGCCGATATGTGGGGAGGCATGCCAGGGATGGGACACTCAGGTGCAGCCCGTTCTGGTGTGGATAATTTGACCAAAACAGCGGCTGTAGAATGGGGACGTTCAGGTGTTCGGGTGAACTGTGTCGCACCAGGATGGATTATCTCATCGGGAATGGATAATTATTCAGGTGATTTTGCCAAATTTATCATTCCAAGCTTGGCAGGTAATGTGCCACTCAAACGTATGGGAACAGAGTCCGAAATTTCTTCAGCAATCTGTTATTTGCTCTCAGAAGCGGCAGGTTTTATTTCTGGAGTTACACTCCGTATCGATGGAGCAGCTTCTTTAGGGACGCGTATGTATCCATTGGCGGATGCTGTGAATAGCGAATCATTCAATGGCTTCCATCGTGCTTTTATTCCAGATGTACTCAAAGAACAATTAGGCAATTCATCAAATAACTCAACAATAGGAGAAAATACATGACTGTTCTCCAATCCGAAATTGCAGTCGGCAGTGAGCAATTTGAACAGAATAAACAAGCATTATTGAATCAAATTGCTGAAGTGCGTGCAGTTCAAAATAAGAACATTGAAAAGTCTTATGCTGCCAAAGCTAAATTTGATAAAAAAGGCAAAATTTTACCACATGAGCGTGTTCGTCTAGCCTTAGATGCGGATTCCCCTTTTGTTGAGTTGTGTGGTTTAGTCGGCTACGGCATGCATGATGATAAAGATGGATCTGATGCAGGAGGGGGCATTATTTCAGGGATTGGATTTGTCAGTGGTGTTCGCTGTCTGATTTCTGCAAGTAATAGTGCGATCAAAGGTGGGACGATGTCTCCGATGGGAGTTCAAAAAACCTTACGCCTACAAGCGATTGCTTTCGAACAAAAATTACCGATGCTGACCCTGACCGAAAGTGGCGGTGCAAATCTCAACTACGCGGCTGAAGTATTTACCTATGGTGGAATGACCTTTGCCAATCAAGCCAGACTTTCTGCGGCAGGTCTACCCCAAGTTTCTGTAGTACATGGTAATGCAACAGCGGGTGGGGCATATCAACCGGGCTTATCTGATTATGTGATTGCTGTGCGCAAACAAACCGAGATGTTGCTTGCAGGTCCTCCTTTGCTTTTGGCCGCTACAGGTGAGGTTGCAACTGCTGAAGAACTCGGTGGTGCGGAAATGCATGCACAGGTTGCTGGAACGGCTGAATTCTTGGCTGAAAATGACGCTGATGGAATTCGTATTGCACGTGATGTATTTGAACATCTCAATTGGAAAGAGCAAACGCAAAAACTCAATTTAAATTATCAAGAGCCACGTTACCCTGCTGAGGAATTGCTCGGCATTATTCCTGCAAATCCCAAACAACCTTTTGATATGAAGGAAGTGATTGCACGGATTGTCGATGATTCTGATTTCTTCGAAGTGAAGCAAGAATATGATGCATTGACCGTGTGCGGTTGGGCAAAAATTGGTGGATTACACATTGGTATTATTACCAATAATGGACCGATTACTCCTCAAGGGGCAACCAAAGCCGCTCAATTCATTCATCTCTGCGAGCAAACCAAGCGTCCTTTACTGTTTTTACATAACACCACAGGTTTTATGGTTGGAACAGATGCAGAACAAAACGGCATCATCAAACATGGTTCGAAGTTGATCCAAGCAGTAGCAAATACGACGGTCCCAAAAATCTCAATTGTTGTTGCGGGGTCATATGGCGCAGGAAATTACGCCATGTGTGGTCGTCCACTGTCACCACAATTTATCTTAGCATGGCCCAACTCACATGTGGCAGTCATGGGTTCTGCTCAAGCAGGTAAGGTGCTACGGATTGTGGCTGAAGGTAAACAGAAAGCTTCAGGCATGGAGCCGAATGAACAGATGTTAGACTTTTTGGAACAAAGTACAGCCGCAAAATTAGAACAACAGTCTACCGCCTTATTCAATACCGCAATGCTTCATGATGATGGAATTATTGATCCAAGAGACACACGCAAAGTATTGATTTTTTTGCTTGAAACTATTTACGAAGCTGAACATCGAAAATTGAATCCAATACGATTTGGAGTGTCAAGGCTTTAAAAATTCCCCATTGTGGAACTCAACATATCTCACCTTTAAAAAGGAAGAATGTCCCACCTGATCAAAGAAAGGTTGGAGAAATTAGATTAAGGAAAAACAATGAAATTTACACCAGAACATGAAGCATTACGCCGTACCACACGCCAGTTTGTTGAGACCGAACTCAATCCATATATTCCGACATGGGAGGTCGAAGGGCGTTTTCCAATTCATGATGTTTTTAAAAAGCTGTCTGACTTAGGGTTATTGGGAATTTGTAAACCTGAAGAAAATGGAGGGTTGGGCTTAGATTATTCATATAACCTTGTGGTGGCTGAAGAACTTGGGCGTGCAGCTTGTGGTGGCGTACCTTTGGCGATAGGTGTGCAAACAGATATGGCAACCCCTGCTTTGGCACGTTTTGGAAGCAAAGAATTACGAGATGAATTTTTAACTCCTGCAATCGCAGGTGATTATGTTGCCTCTATAGCAGTATCAGAAGTTCATGCGGGTTCAGATGTTGCGGCAATTAAAACCACTGCTAGAAAAGACGGTGATGATTATGTCATCAATGGCAGTAAAATGTGGATTACGAACTCATTACAAGCAGATTTCTTTTGCTTACTTGCCAACACCTCTGATGACAAACCGCATGTCAACAAATCAATGATTATTGTTCCTGCAAAATCCGCAGGCATCTCATTCTCAGAACCTTTAAATAAGCTAGGCATGCGCTCAACCACCACCGCAGAAGTCTATTTTGACAATGTTCGTGTACCACAGCGTTACTTGGTGGGTGCTGAAGGCATGGGCTTTATGATGCAGATGATGCAATTTCAAGAAGAGCGTATGTGGGCGGCTGCCAATGCCATTGGTGGTTTAGAGAATGTCATTCAGCAAACCATTCAATACACCAAAGAACGTAGCACATTTGGACAACCTTTGATCAACAACCAATATGTACACTTTCGTTTTGCAGAGTTAATGACAGAAGTCGAGGCTTTACGTGCTTTAACCTATCGTGCATGTGAAATTCATATTGATGGTGGTAATGCGACTGAAATAGCGTCTATGGCAAAACTCAAAGCAGGGCGTTTAACCCGTGAAGTGGCTGACAGTTGTTTACAGTTTTGGGGTGGCAATGGCTTCATGTGGGATAACCCTGCTTCTCAACTGTATCGAGATGGGCGTTTAGGCTCAATTGGTGGAGGCGCTGATGAAATCATGCTCGGTATTATTTGTAAACTGATGGATATTTTACCGTCTAAGCGTAAATAAATAGGGAGAATATCGATATGACACTTTCAGCATCTCTAGTAGCGCAGGTATTTGATTCAAGTATAGAACTTGAGCAAGAGGGCAGTATTTTAACTTTATGGCTTAATCGATCTGACAGTCGTAATGCGATGAGTTTGAATATGGTCAAAGCGATTCAACAAGTATTCCAAGTCATCGAACAAGATTTATCAATTCGTGCGGTCATTTTACGTGGTAAAGGTGGGCATTTTTGTGCAGGTGGTGACATTAAAGATATGGCACAACTGCGTGGCGAGGCAATGAATCTAGGCTCTCATCAACCCTATGTCGATTTTAATCGTCAATTTGGACATATGATTCAACAAGTTGATCAAGCTCCACAAACCGTAGTTGCTGTATTAGAAGGCGCAGTGTTGGGTGGTGGTTTTGGTTTGGCTTGCGTTTCAGATATTGCAATCAGCCTTGCGGATGCCAAATTTGGTTTACCTGAAACTGGTTTAGGGGTGATTCCTGCGCAGATCGCACCTTTTGTAGTCAAGCGAATTGGCTTAACACAAGCACGTCGTTTGGCGCTGTTGGGATCACGTTTTGAAGGTCATACCGCCTTGAAAGTTGGTGTGGTACATGAAGTCGTCGAGAATGAAAAAGCATTGGAAGTGTTATTGGTTGAAACTATTCAGCAAATTAAACGGACTGCGCCACAAGCCTCTCGTATGACCAAAGCATTATTGCATCGAACCTTAAATGAGCCTTTAACGGCACTTTTGGATGATGCTGCACAGCAATTTGCGCAGGCTGTCGGTGGAGAGGAAGGCATGGAAGGGACTATGGCATTTATACAAAAACGAGAACCGAATTGGTTTGATAGATAGCCAAGACATTAGGATAGATTTTAAGTGGGCGACTTATCATTAGGGGCTGTTGACATTTCATAAATGGCTTGCGTTGTAGGTTAAAATTGAGCAGGCAAGGCATGAAACGAAGAGAATAACGAGTTTATTTTCAAGTTTCATAACATAGTCTGAGATAATTTTAGCCACAACCCTTCGGGACTAGTGTGTTTTTTGCCGATTCGTTGTTACGAACTACTTATTTAGAATGACTAAATTTCGTATTTCGTGCCTAGAATCGCCTAAAAAACACACCTAGTCGCAAACATAGACGAATTGTCAACAGACCCTAACATACAGATAATCAACGCAATAGAATATAAAAAACAGGAAAAACGAGAATGGCATTTTCAAAAATATTGGTGGCGAATCGTGGTGAAATTGCTGTTCGCGTAATGAAAACAGCAAAAGCAATGGGCTATCAAACAGTCGCTGTGTATTCAGATGCAGATCGTCATGCACGGCATGTACAGCTTGCAGATGAAGCTGTCTATATCGGTGCGTCAAAGGTTTCAGCATCCTATCTTTCTATAGATAATATTATCGAAGCATGTCAAAAAACAGGAGCAGATGCCGTACATCCCGGTTATGGTTTTCTTTCTGAAAATACTGACTTTGCCGCAGCGTGTGCTGAAAATAAGATTACTTTTATCGGACCGCCTGCTTCCGCGATTGAATTGATGGGAAGTAAACGACTTTCAAAGATTGCCATGATTCAGGCAGGTGTGCCTTGTGTGCCTGGCTATGGAGGTGATCAGCAAGATATAGACTACTTAGAACAACAAGCCAATCAAATTGGCTATCCATTGATGGTCAAAGCATCCGCAGGGGGCGGTGGGAGAGGCATGCGTCTGGTTCAACAATCAGCCGATATTGTCGAAGCCTTAAAAACAGCACGTTCTGAAGCTGAAAATGCATTTGGTTCAGGTGAGCTCATTCTTGAAAAAGCGGTGATTGCCCCTCGTCATGTTGAAATTCAGGTTTTTGGCGATACACATGGCAATTATGTCTATCTGTTTGAACGTGATTGTTCGATTCAACGCCGTCATCAAAAGGTGGTTGAGGAAGCACCTTGTCCAGTCATGACTGAAAGCTTACGCCAACAAATGGGGGAGGCTGCTGTAGCCGCAGCAAAATCTTGTAATTATGTCGGGGCGGGAACAGTCGAATTTTTATTGGATCAATCGGGTGAATTTTACTTCTTGGAAATGAATACACGTTTGCAAGTTGAGCATCCCGTAACTGAGTTGATTACTGGACTAGATCTCGTGGAATGGCAACTCCGTGTTGCCAATCGAGAAATCCTACCACTTCAGCAATCTGAGTTGAGCTTAACAGGACATGCAATCGAAGTTCGTTTATATGCAGAAGATCCTCGTCAGGATTTTTTACCTCAAACCGGGCGAATATACCGTTGGCAAGCTGCGGAGCTGCCTCATGTACGCATTGATCATGGTTTACTCGAGCAGGATGAAATTAGCCCTTTTTATGATCCAATGGTGGCGAAAGTCATTGCCTATGGTAAAACCAGACAAGATGCTATTCGGCTGTTGGCGCGTGCTGTAGATGACTGTGTTCTTTTGGGAGTAAACAGCAATAAACAGTTTTTGGTAAATTTGCTTAGACATCCGATCATTGTCAAAGGTGATACCAACACGGCGTTTATTCAAGAGCATTTTCAAACGGATCCAAGTCTACATCCGCAAACATTAGCTTTAGAGCATTTGGCTGTCGCAGCAGCACTATTCACCAATGCTTCCACTCAAAGCAGTTGGAATACAGGGATTGCTTTATCTTTACCGTTGAAATTGAAACATGACGATCAGCACATAGAGGTACTGGTAAAACGTGATCAAAACTTAGTGGGTGTTGAAATTTGTGGACAGACCTTTGACATCCACTTGATTGAGCAAAATGCACAACAACTGATTTATGAAATACATTCGGTACGTCGTTTAGTCGACTATGTCTTAGATGGAAATCGATTATATTTAGATGCCGTAAATGGCAATATTGCGGTTGAAAATGTTACTTATGCACCACCAGAAAGTACAGATATTGTTGGGGATGGTAAAATCCGTGCTCCAATGGATGGTGCAATCATCAATATTCTTGTCAATCCTGGAGATACTGTTTCTAAAGGGCAGACTTTATTGATTTTAGAAGCAATGAAAATACAACAGCAGATTAAATCTGATGTGGATGGTGTGGTTGAAGAGGTCGTGGGGCAGGTTGGGCAACAGGTGAAAAAACGACAGCTGGTTTTAAATATTCAGGCTTGAGCTGTTTTAGGTTGAATGATGTTAGTTTGATATAAAACTTCAATATCGTAGGAGATTGAAGTTTTATTTTTGCAAAGTAATCTCTTTGTTGTTCCCTTGACAGCTTTTCAGTCTGTTGCTATTTTTCGGCAATTCTTATCAACACACAATCCACATGCCCATTGATGATGGCTTTGTTTATCAGCCACCTTTAGACCCACTCGAAATTATTTTTGAAGATGATGATTTTGTCGCCATTCATAAACCTGCAGGTTTGTTATCTGTTCCTGGACGTTTAGCTGAACATCATGACAGTGCTTACTTTCGAATATTAGCACTATATCCAAATGCCAAAATCACGCATCGTCTGGATATGGCAACTTCAGGCATTTTGCTTTTTGCTAAGCATCGTGATGCTGAAGTAGCAGCCAGTAAAATGTTTCAAGCAAGAACAGTTAAAAAGAATTATATTGCTTTGGTCCAAGGT
Source organism: Acinetobacter sp. Ag2 (assembly GCF_001005515.1). Lineage (NCBI taxonomy): Bacteria > Pseudomonadati > Pseudomonadota > Gammaproteobacteria > Moraxellales > Moraxellaceae > Acinetobacter > Acinetobacter sp. Ag2. The sequence goes on along the minus strand of NZ_LBNA01000019.1, from coordinate 9,675 downwards.
GAAATCAATAGTAATGGTCAAGTTGATGTGCCACTCATTACTGATTGGGAGAATCGTCCCCGTCAGATTGTGCATTTTGAATTGGGAAAACCTGCACAAACTTTGTTTGAATCAGTAAGCTATGATGCTGAAAAAGATATCAGCCGAGTATTACTCACTCCGATTACAGGACGCTCACATCAATTACGCGTACATATGCAATATATCGGACATCCGATTATTCGAGATAAGCTGTATCATCCTGAACCCTTCAATACTGATTTAACTCGTATGGCGCTACACGCAAGTTATTTATCATTTATGCAGCCGTTTACCAATCAGCTTGTGGAAATCGTCTCTAAGCCAGATTTTTAGCCACATTAAATTAACGTGAATTCGATGCAATTAAATCTTCAACCCATTGAAAGATAATAAATCTATGTGGATTTTTCTGGATTTTCATCCGATTTTGGATGAGGAGCGGAGCTCCGCAAGGGTTCGCCATACTTGTTTTGGCATGAGGAGCAAAGCTCCGTAAGCGCCACCATCAATATAGTTTCATTTCTCTTGATCAATAAAATTAAGGCGATCAATAGATTGTTTGATGATCTAAAGCTGCACTGCCACGCTTTAGTGCTAAAGTTTAAATTCTTTTGCGTAAGCGATGCCTCACTTTTCAGAAATGAAAAGTGACAAAAATCTTTCGTTGAGCGAGGGGTACATCCTTTACCCCCGCTCAACATGGCGACATCCATGTCACCTCACGATAGCAAGACCATCAATGATTCAAAAAGTACAAAATAAATGAACCATCCAAATCACTTGTATGAGTAATCAGGCGGTTTGACTGTATCACCTTTCATCAAGAATTTTTATCGAACTCAGGTTAAATTAAATTTGACTAAGCTCAAAAAATCAATGAAAAAGCCTGCAAAATTGCAGGCTTCTTTGATCTTATCGCGCGATTAAACTTGGTTGTTTACATCATCATTTTTAGTTTCACGAATTGCCAAGAATGCCAAAAGCGAAAGAATAGATGCAGCTGTTAAGTAGTAACCAACAGCTTGTAAACCGTACTTGGTCGCAAGCTCTGTTGCGATTAAAGGAGCAAATGATGCACCTAGAATACCCGCCAAGTTAAAGGTTAATGCTGACCCTGTATAACGAACAGAAATCGGAAAGATTTCAGATAAAACAGTCCCAATCGGTCCATATGTCATGCCCATTAGTGCTAAACCTACACATAAGAACAAGAACACAATCACTGTACTACCTGACTCAAGCATACTTGCAAACACTAAACCAAACAGTGCTGAGGCAACACATACCCCGATTGAGGTTGCTCTACGTCCAAATTTCTCAGCAAATACAGCCGACAGTGGAATAAAGGCAGCAAAACAAAGAGTCGCAACAAGTTGCATTTCTAAGAATTGTGCACGAGAGTAACCCAGTTGTTTGGTTCCCCAGTTGAGCGCAAATACAGTGGTCAGATAGAACACAACGAAAGTACAAACCGCTGCAATTGTGCCAAGGAATAACATTTTATAATGTTTGGTCACAACTTCTTTAAACGGGACATTTACTTCTTTTTGCTTGTTCAATACTTTTTGGAAAGCAGGAGTTTCATGCAGTTTTAAGCGAATATATAAACCGACAATCACCAATGCAGCACTTGCAAGAAATGGAATACGCCAGCCCCATTGCATAAAGTCTGTTTCAGACATTAATGCGCCAAGACCAAGAAAAGAACCTGTTGCAAGAATAAAACCGATCGGCGCACCTAGCTGTGGGAACATCCCATACCAAGCACGTTTGCCTTCAGGCGCATTTTCAGTAGCAAGTAATACAGCACCTGACCATTCACCACCCAGACCTAAACCTTGACCTAAACGGCAGAGAGCAAGTAACAGTGGAGCAGCAATACCAATTTGAGCATAAGTTGGAAGCAGACCAATACACACTGTTGAAATACCCATAGTCAACAAGGCTGCGACCAGTGTTGCTTTACGACCAATACGATCACCTAAGTGACCAAACACAGCAGCACCAATTGGACGTGCAATAAATGCAATGGCAAATGTCGCGAGTGATTGAATGGTTGCCGTCATCGGATCTGTACTTGCTGGAAAGAACAAGTGTGGAAAAATCAGGACTGCGGCAGTGGCATAGATATAAAAATCGAAGAACTCGATTGTTGTGCCGACAAGACTTGCGAAAAGAACGCGAGTTTTTGAATTTGTTTGAATTTCTGGAGTAGCAATAGTTGATGACGCCATGGTGAACCTTACACTTTTAAAAGTAAAACGAGTCTTTAAAGCGTAATCTTTTTAAAAAAGGCGTAATTTCTTAAAAAAACAACGAGATCAACTCAAATCCACTCCATCAGGGTCACTGAATTTTGAGTGTCTATGAATTAAATGACGTAAAGATAGATTGCAAGGAAATGTGATCCTGCACCGATCAGAACAAATATATGCCAAATAGCATGTGTGTATCTTACGCTTTTTAAGGCATAAAACAATGCGCCTATTGTATATGCTAAACCGCCAATGACCAATAATTTTAATGCTTCTGGTCGCAAAAACTGTTGCATATCATCCATAACGAGCACAGCAAGCCATCCCATAATTAAATAGGCAGCCAAGGAAATCTTTTCAAAACGATGGATGAATATTAACTTGAATAGTGTTCCAATAGCAGCGATCACCCAAAGTGCAATCAGTAAGTAATGAGCTTTAGCTGTTGGAATTGCAATCGCCAAAAATGGTGTATATGTTCCGGCGATTAAATAATAAATCGCCGTATGGTCAAGTTTTTTATACCAATGTCGCTTTTTTTCATCGACAGCAAAGTGGTAAATTGCTGAACTTGAGAATAATAGAATCATACTCAATCCATAAACAACCAACCCAAAAAATTGCCATCCGTGTAGATCATGTCCCTTAATCAGCATAAATACAGTCGCAATTGCAGCCAAAATTGCACCAAATGCATGACTCAAAGCATTGATACGTTCTTCGTGTGCGGCATAAGTATGAATCATTTGATCATTCGACATTAGATTTTATGACCTTAAAAATACACTTGTATAGTAATGCAGTTTTACCTTTAAAGTAAGACGTTTTAAAATAGGTAACTTAATTAATACGAGTTTTGATCATGTCTGATGTCGCGAGTTTATCTGTGCAAGAACAACAGTTTTTTGATAGCGTACAGCAAGCTATTGATAATCAAAATTTAGATCGTTTAATTTTAAGTCAGTATAAAGGTGAATTGACAGATTTGGAGAAAATGACCTTTCGAGTCATCCAATTACAACAAGAGTCTGTTTTGAGTTGTTTATATCGTTATAAAACCAATGATATTACAAAAAACTATCCTTTATCCGATGCTTTAAGCACGATTCAGCAGTTGGCAGAACAGTGTAAACAAGCCAATTTATTTACCGATGAAGCAGAGATACAGCTTAAAAAGAATAAGAAGAAAGCCTTACTCACAGTGAGCAAAAACAAAGCGGGCAAATCCTCTAAAACCGAACAGCAAGCACACGACCGTAGTAAACAGCGTTTTGTCGATCAACAGAGTTATTTCCTACAACCGCTTGGAATTACCGATGCCAATGCACAAGTGATTCCAAGCATGGCACGTAAATGGAAGCAGATTAATAAATTTATTGAAATTTTCTCAGGGGCATTGACCCAGATACTGCCACAAGAACTACGCGACCAGACACAATCTCAAGCACAGCCATTAAAGGTGGTAGATTTTGGTTCAGGCAAGGGGTATTTGACCTTTGCTTTGTATGATTATTTGGCTAAACATCATCAAACTGCTGATGTGACGGGGGTAGAGCTGAATGATAAAATGGTGAAGTTCTGCCAAGATGTGGCAAAAGCCTCAGGTTTTGAGCAATTGGACTTTTTCCAAGGGGACGTAAGAACCTATCATCCTTCACATCTGGATGTGATGATTGCCCTACATGCCTGTGATGTTGCAACGGACTTTGCGATTCATACGGGGATTCGTTTAAATGCACAAATGATCATGTGCGCGCCGTGCTGCCATAAAGAATTACGTCCACAGTTGAAAAGTCCACAAGTTTTACAACCGATGTTGCAGTTTGGTATTCACGCTGGACAACAGGCAGAGATGTTAACAGATACGATTCGTGCTTTATTACTCAAAGCCTATGGCTATGAAACCAAAGTTTTTGAGTTTGTTGCTTTGGAACATACCAGTAAAAATAAAATGATTTTGGCAACGAAACGTAAAGATTTTGTTGAACCAGACCCTGCCGTTCTGGCACAGATTCAAGCCTTGAAAACCATGTATGGCATTCACAAGCAATCCTTGGAATTGTTGCTGAATAATCAATGGGATCAACAAGGTATTGGAGAAAAGTGCTGATTAGAGCATAGCTGAGAAGTGGATTGATTTTGTACAGATTGAAACACCCGATACTTTCTATGGGCTAGGCGTAAGTTTATACGCTTAACCCATAGTGACCTGATATTTAGATACAATCAAATACCAAGATCAGGTCAAAGTTTACATGCTATTCTTGGTTGGTTTTATTGAGTTCAGCTTCTGCTTCACCTGCTGTTTTTTGAGCAACAGTATCAGGGAAATATTGTGGATTATCCATTTCTGGAATCAATTGTCCGTCTATCTTATGAATCAAGATACTGGTTGCGAATACTTCACGTGGTGCTTTATTGATGAGATCAGTTAAAAAGTCTGTACCTTTCGCAACGGATTTTGCTTCACTGTCTTTACTGTCTCGTACAGGCATTTGAATATTATCAAAATTAATGACCGGAACTTTACAGCTTAATGGAACTTGAAAATTGTCATTATTTTCAATGATCTTGCCGCTTTGTTGACAGCTTTTATATGCAGAGCCTTGCGCTTTTAAGTGACGTTCAAATGCAGGCGCAACAATTTTAAAGTCATCAGCATTGAACTGTTCTTTAAGAATCTCCTTCATTTGTTGAGATGCCGTTAATTGCTTTTCAGCACTTTCATCACTGTTCTTTTTTGCTTCAGCTTCTGAAATACCTGCCATTGCCGCAGCCATTTTTATATTGAGTTGGTCTTGGTGATCTTCTTGAGAAAATAATCCGATCATACTTTGTGTGATCACTTTGACACGATCTAGTTCGGATGCTTTAGCGTAAATACTTTGAGTGGAGAGTAAAATTGCGCTATAAAGAAATACTTTAAATTTTTGATTTAGAAACATAATTATTCTACAAGTTTTGTTAAGTAAGTGATAATGAATGCATTGTCAGTATACAGTAGCATAATTTGAAACAATCAATGATCAATTTATTGGGTATTAGGATTTAACAAATGAGTCGATTTGAAATTCAATCAGGACCTTGGAGCCAACTTCAACACGATGCACAATTGATTCGTAGAAAGGTTTTTATTGAAGAACAAAATATCAGTGAAGCGGAAGAATGGGATGATCAAGATGCTGTTTCATTGCATTTTGTCATGTATGAGCAGAATCAACCCATTGCAACTGCGCGGTTATTACAAAATGACAGTATTGGGCGTGTTGCGGTATTAAAAACATACCGTGGTGCAGGGATCGGTAAGCTGCTTATGCAATATATTATTGATGTTGCAAAACAGGAAAGTAGAACTGTACTTAAACTATCTGCGCAAGTCTATGCGACAAAATTTTATGAGAACTTGGGTTTTCAATTACAAGGTGAAACATATCTGGATTGTGGAATCCCACATATCGATATGTACCAAAATTTAAAAAATAGTTGAAATCAAGTAAGAGAATATCATCATCAATGCTCAGTATAAAAACCCCGTTAATACAGTCACTCGTTTTAAGTCAACTCAATCAATGTCAGGTATGGCTAAAAATGGAGGCTTTACAACCTGCTGCTTCTTTTAAACAGCGAAGTATTAGTTATGCTTGTCAAAAATATTTTGAGCAAGGCGCTCAGCGATTTGTCAGCTCTTCAGGGGGAAATGCAGGTTTAGCGGTTGCTTATACAGGACGACAACTCGGTGTTCCTGTAACAGTCATTGTTCCTGAGACTACAGCACAACGCGCTCGAGAGTTAATTGCTCAACAAGGCGCTGAAGTGATTGTACATGGTGCTTCATGGGGTGAAGCGAATGCATTAGCACAGTCTTTATTAACACAAAACGATGTTTTTATTCACCCTTTTGATGACCCACTGTTATGGGAAGGTATAATCCCAATGATTGATGAAGTGATTGCTGAGGGGGTTATACCTGATGCCGTCGTTTTATCAGTTGGTGGTGGAAGCCTACTTTCCGGTGTGGTTGCTGGTTTAAATAAACATGGGCTAGGGCATGTTCCAGTTTATGCTGTTGAGACACAGGGCACAGCATCTTTAAATGCATCAATGATAGCTCAACAGCATGTTGCGTTGGATTGTGTAAGCGGTATAGCGACCACTTTGGCTGCAAAAAAAGTCTGTCAAAATGCATTTGAACTGAGTCAACAATTTGATATACACAGTCGAATTGTTTCAGATCAAGAGGCTGTCAACGCATGTCTAAAGTTTGTTGATGATCATCGTCTTTTGGTTGAACCCGCATGTGGCGCAACACTATCTGTACTTTATGATCAAAAAATTCAGTTTAAATTATCTGATCAGGTTTTGGTTATAGTCTGTGGTGGAGCAGGTATCACCTTAGAGACATTACAAGGATTTAATGGATTAGCTGATTGAATCAGGCATAAACCTTAGATATTTTTTGAATGGAATATTTTGATTATTGAGTAGACGATAAAATGATACAAGCTGTATTATTTGATTTAGATCAAACACTTTTAGATCGAACTTCCTCACTTGTGCAATTTTTAAATTGGCAACTCAATACATTAACCCTTGTTCCACTGTCACAACAGCAAAACTTTATTCAACGTTTTATTGCTCTCGATGCGAATGGTGCTGTGTGGAAAGACAAAGTTTATGCACAACTCATTCAAGAGTTTCAGATTTCCAAATATACAACACAAGATTTGCTCGCGAGTTATATTCAAGATTTTAACGAGTTTTGTGTGGCTTTTCAAAGTGTTGATTCGGTACTTGATCAATTGGTTAAGACTAATTTTTCGCTTGGGCTCATTTCTAATGGTCGGAGCCCATTTCAAGAGCGTAATTTTCAGGCATTAGGATTAGAGAAGCTTTTCTCTAGCATTATCGTTTCAGAAGCCGTTGGGTTAAGAAAGCCTGATCCCAAAATTTTCCTGTTGGCGTGTCACCAACTTGAACTTTTGCCTGAGCAATGTATTTTCGTGGGTGATAATGAAGTTGTTGATATTGTGGGGGCAAAATCTGTCGGTATGCAGACCATTTTATTTGACCCAGAACAAAAAGTAATATCGACACAAGCAGATCATCGTGTAAAGTCTTTTCAAGATATATTTAGTATTTTAAAAATAAAATGAACAGATTATATAAGCATGGCATGGTACAACTTCAGGTTTTATTTTTATTTGGAGTCGTATTTCAATTCAGTGTATTTACACATGCCGAAACACAGCAATCAGCACCATTACCTTATGAGGTGCAGGTGGAAACAAAGCCAAAAATTTATGACCCAGCGACACAGTCGCGGATTCGAGTCTATCGAAAGGGTGCGACAAAAACTTTAATTCAACATTCATTTGATTGTGAAGGAAGAAAAGCTGGGATACGGGATTACTTAAGTGGAAATGGTGCATTATCTGCGCTAAAAGCGTACGCGAGAATCACTTTTAATATCGAAGAAGGGATGCCACGTAGTGCAATGCAGAAAGAAGCTGAAAGCAATGCGATGCGAACCTATCAACTGATTTCCTATAAAGAGTTTATCTTAAATGCAGATCAACCAGTGAATTTATATGGTTTTGTATTTGGAGCGACTGATTCATCTCGGACAAAAGCACAAGTGATTGATCAATGTGTGGATGCTGTTGCTTCTTTTAGACCTCAGGCTGGGCATGATTACGAAATTTTAGGTCAATATCAAAATAACCAATGCCAATTTCAAGTCTTTGATCTCAAAACCAATGCTCAAATCTCAGTTTCTGACAAACTTTATACTTGCCCTGAAAAGTCATGGAAGTTTTGGAAAAAGGACCATTAGATGAAGTGTTTGATTCATATTTTTGGGTTGATGTTGACTGTGACTGTTCCTAATTTTACTTGGGCATCTTATGTCAACCACTGCTTATTGAGTGCTAAAGTCTTAGATGTTAAAGCCCTAACAATAGCTAACATTAACAATCAGCACCAAGATAAGCTTGTTAAAAGTCAATTGTTTATCAACATAAAAGTGCTTAAAGCAGAAAAGCATGGAAGAGCGGATAGTGGATGTCAAACATTCGTCAATCAAACCATGAAAATAAAAATTGAACATCCACTTCCAGTGACTTTAAGAAAAGGTCAAATCATTGAGATAGAAAGTATCACCAAAGATGCATTTCCTCGTGAAGGGTATGACACAACATACTTGTTGAAGACAAACTAAACTAAAAAGACTTTATGCTTGTTTGGAAAATTTTTCCCAATCTTCGATGGCTTTGCGACCACAATCCAAGCCAACTTCATAGGTATATTGCAATTTTCGTTTATCCTTGCATAAACGACCAGCTAACATTTTATTGTCAGGTGGACAAACTTCTAAAATACCTTGCTGATTATTTTGACGCATAAAATCGACAGTTGCGTTGTAACGTTGGCAACGTTGCTTAAGACTATCTGAAAATCCAGCATATTGATTCATCAAATATTTGGCAAAAAATTGGTCTGCTTTACTACTGGCTTTGAAATAACTTTGGGTTCGAGTACGTATAACCAATAGGTTCTTAATATTACTTTGCTGAGCTGCCCATTGCACTGGAAGAGCATCTGCGACACCACCATCAAAATAAGGCTCACCAAAAATATCAACAGCTTTCCTTGTAAGATAGGGAATAGAGCTTGAAGCACGTAATCCGTCAATAATATTGTCTTTGCCTGCGCGTAAATATTCGGCATGACCAGATCGAGCATGGGTTAAGACCATGTAAAAATCAGGATTTTGTGCAAATAGCGTGTTTTGATCTAAAGGGTTTTCCTTTTCAACAGTATCCCACATCCACTGCATATCTAATAAATCACCGCCTTTAAAAAAACGACCATAGCGGATAAATTCAGGACGCAGTGAATGGTCGAGGTATAGTTCAATATTGCGACCGTGTTGCTTGGCAAGATAATTAGCAAGATTGGTTGAACCTGATGAAACACCCACAAATAGATCAAATGGATTGAAGTTTTGTTGTAGAAAAGCATCGAGTACGCCACAGGTAAAAGCGCCACGCATACCTCCCCCTTCTACAACAAGGGCATTACGTAAATTAGTCATCATTGATTACTTAACGAGAAGATTCTGTATGGCTATCATTATGAGGCATATTTTTCATTTGTTGATCAGACATTTGCTTATCATCGTTTGAGTGTTCAGATTCTGTGTGTGCTGTTGTATAAGAGCTTACTTTGTTTTGTTGACTCGGCATGTAATCAGGTTCATTACTGACAGCCATATAGAAAAACAATAGGAAAAGACAACTAAAAATCGTAGGGTAATCCCCACTCAAAATAATTGAATTCAAAAGTAGAAAATCGAACAATACTGTTCAAGGAGATTTTTTATGAAAACATCTAAATATTA
>NZ_LBNA01000030.1:0-55139 GCF_001005515.1 Acinetobacter sp. Ag2 | reverse complement strand
GGCGATTCTAGGCGCGAAATACGAAATTTAGTCATTCTACACGAGTAGTTCGGAACGACGAAGCGACAAAAAACACACTAGTCACGAAGGGTTGTGGCTAAAATTATCTCAGGCTACGTTATGAAACTTAAAAATAGTCTCGCTATTCTCTTCATTTCATGCTTTACCTGCTCAATCTTAACCTACAACGCAAGCCATTTATGAAATGTCCACAGCCCCTATTATGTTCATCAAAATGAGCATTCAATTTTTGGATGCTCTTAAGTTGGATGCTCTTAAAGTTGAGCACTCTCAAAGATTGATAAAACACCCATAGGCTTTCTACCGTAAAGCGACATGGATGTCGCTACTCCATTGTAAGCCTGTATGGAAGGCTTCTCTGCAATAAAAAGTCTTAAAGATCTAGAAGAAGCTAAAATAACAATTAGAATGATTTGAGCTTAAGAGACCCGAATGCGGCAACGCCATTGTTGATCTGGTTGTTTAGAAGACTCCCAAGCTCTGATATGAACCAATTCAATATAATCTTGTCCCGGTTTCTCTGCTGTAAAACGGAAAGTTTTGGTTCCACCCACACCTACAGCACCTTCTTCACTGTCATTTTGTAAATAAGTTTCTTCAGTTTTAAATATTTTAAGTGGCTGTAATAATTGCCATTGATAACCCGTGCTTGGATTTTCAGGAGCATTGAACAACAACACCTCTCCCACTTTCATATCCATGAGCGTTGGGCACTTTTGTTTGAGGGTGTATTCATGTGTTTTACCTACGCTAGGATTTGGACTTTGACAAGCAACCAGCCCCAAACTGCAAACCAACAAAGTAAAACACGCTAAACCTTTCATTTACCACACTCTTTATTGTTCAATTGACCTAAAATTATACATCTCACCTTAGCATCTTCTCGGATTTGGCTCAATTGAATTTAGATATTTTGCTTTTCTAACCATTGAATCGAATTGACTCGAATCAGTTTACAAGCACCATCTCCCACCCCATTCCAATCTAAAGCCGATTTCCAAACCAAATCTTTATCATTCACCTGAACCAAATCGCCCGTTAAACGAACCAAGTCTCCACGTTTAACTTGTTTAATTTTTTTGGCAATTTCAGGATTGGCAGGAATGATGTGCATATTACTGACCAATTGAGTTGCCAGTTGTGCAGGAATAGGCGGGCGAGCCATTTTCCAATTGAGGAATCGGTCATATTGATTGATTGAAATTTGACGGGCAATTTCAGGTTCAGTAAATAATCCCCGTGTCACAGCATAGTCAATCGGTGAGAATTTTGCCTGTGCATCGTCATGATATTCTTTTGACCCTAAAATACGAAACTCACCACGGAATGGCTCCAGAACAGAGACTTTCTGATTTTGATCAATCGGCGCTAAACCATTGGCGATATTAAAGGCCGGATTGGATAATTGTGCCTTTGGCACAGCAGTAGATTGAAAAGCATTGACCTGAAAAGCACTCAGTGCCATCAATGCTGCACAGACTAACTTTTTATTCATAACATGCTCCTCAAACTCAGTACTCAACCAGCAAAATATCTAGACTTAGTATTAACCGATAAACTTAAAATAAAATCGAGTTTCGGTAACAAAATACAGAAATTTCGTCCTATTTTTGTCTTATATTCAAAACTCGCATTGGTTAGAATCATGATCATACTCTTAAAATGACCAAATTATGATTTATAAATATTATCAACAACGCATTTTTCCTCACCTGCTTAATCAAGTCATGCAAACACCCAGCATGATGGAAGGTCGTGCAGAACTGATTAAAAAAATCCGTGGCGAAGTATTAGAAATTGGTTTTGGGACAGGCTTGAATTTACCTTTTTATCAAGCAGTTGATCAACTCTATGCACTTGAGCCAAATCCTGATGTATATCGTCTTGCTCAAAAGCGAATCTTTGATACTCCCTTTCATATCCAGCATATCCAAGCCAGCGCCGAAAAATTACCTTTTGCAGATCATTCAGTTGAAAATATTGTCAGTACATGGACCATGTGTAGTATTGCCAACTTAGCACAAGCACTCCAAGAAATTCATCGTGTATTAAAACCTGAAGGCAACTTACACCTGATTGAACATGTTCAGTATCATGACAATTCGACCTTGAAAAAGTTACAAGACCTTTTGACCCCAATTCAAAAAGTCCTCGCTGATGGATGTCATCTAAATCGCAATATTGAACTTGAGTTATTAAACGCTGGCTTCAAGTTTTCTGAAAAATATTATTTCGATGCAGAAGATCTACCTAAAGTGGGAAGACGCATGTTTATGGCAAGAGCACAAAAAATTTAATCGGCAAAATCAATATGGATTGTTTCAAAACGTACCCGCCCTTCACGGATGGCTTGAGCAATTGCTTGTTGTCCTTTGGTCAAACGTGCGCCACCACTCTTGATATCAATCAATACCACTTCAATATCTTCAGCCAAGCCTTCACCATCTCGAAAGTCGGTATAGCCATCAAAAATCACATAGTCGATAGGATCACCTAAAAACTTGGCATCACTCGGCAAATATTGGAACTCAGGCATGATTGGCGCAAGTTGTTCCGCCATCTTTCCTTTTAGAACAGCACGACTGGTATTCACACTGCGCTTTTGCGCATGTGCAAGTGCCTGTTGATGTTCCAGTTCAAGCTCAGTGATGTATTGTTCATACTCTGCTTTAATCTTGCCATTTCGCGTACTTGATAACACGATTGTCGTTAAAACGATGCCAATACATGCTCCTATCAACATCGCCATCCAGATAGACATGCACTTTCCTTTCTGTAAATCCTTGGCACAATGTAAACAACTACTAAAGTTTTGTCATGTGTAACCTATATGCTTAAAATTAATGCTAAAGTAGCCAAGGGCTAGCGGACAGATATTATTGATATACGATGAAAACAATACTTGTTGCAAATTTAAAAGGCGGTTGTGGAAAAACAATTACAGCAATTACTTTAGCCACAGCATTGGCACAAAAAGGTTATAAAGTTGCATTAGCCGATGCTGATGGACAAAAGTCAGCACTACAATGGTTAAAACAGCGCCCTGAACAAGCAGCGAAAATTCAAAGTCTCGATTGGCGACATGAAAAATCAATAGGAGATGCACCTAAAAATCTCGATTATTTGGTCATTGATGCACCTGGTGCTTTAACTGGTGAGCATGCTGAACAGTTAATCAGTGAAAGTCATGCTGTGGTCACTCCACTACAACCCTCATTTTTTGACATCGACAGTACTCGACGCTTTCTCAAACACATCCAAGACATTAAAAAAATTCGTAAGGGGAAAGTTGCGGTACACTTGATTGCCAATCGGATGAAAGCCAACAGTGCAAGTTCCAAAGATATTCAACAATTTTTTGAAAAGATTGATCAGCAACCCGTTGCATGGATTTCAGAACGTACAGCATATGGTCAATTGGCGATGCAGGGCTTAAATATTTTTGATAAGACCCAAAAGAATTTTTTAACCATTCAAGAACAATGGCAACCACTGCTTGATGCTTTAATAGATGATCCAAGTGATTGGTTCTAAAACCAATCTAAAGCAGGTCGGATAAAGCAAGCTTAAAATTTGCCACATTTGATTTTTCAGTTAATATTGAGTGAATCACTCAGCAATTTTTAGAGTAGTTAGTGCAAGACTTCACTTCAAACTTACAACGCATCTTATTGTTTGGGTTATTGTTTATCCTGATTTTCTTGGGCTACGATATTCTCAAATATTTTATTGTCCCTGTATTATGGGCATGTATCATCGCCTATATGACATGGCCAATGTATAAGCGCATATTAAGAATGTTTGGTCCGAACCGACCTACATTAAGTGCCTCAGTAATGATTACGCTGGTTGTTTTAGTGGTTGGCATTCCACTCACCTTTGCGATTTTTATTTTGCAGCATGAAGGTCGAAATTTGTATTTTGACCTACAACGCCAATTATCATCGGGTCATTTAACCGTTCCTGATTTTATTCGTGAACTGCCTATTATCGGAAAGGAAGTCAGCCGAACTGTTCGTGAAATAAATGCAGATCCGACATCACTTTCTCAAACCATTGGTCTTTGGATTCAAGGACATTTGAACTATGGCAAATTCGTACTGAATGAGATCACCAAAAATTTAGTCAAACTGGGCTTTGCCGTCATGTCTTTGTTCTTTTTCTATCGAGATGGTCAAACCATTTTGGAGCAAGTCAGCAAGGCATTACAAATGCTGATTGGACCTCGTATCCATCATTATCTGGATACGATTTCTGAAACCACACGTGCTGTGGTCTATGGCGTCGGTTTAACTGCGGTTGCACAATCTATTCTTGCAGGCATCAGCTACTTTGTTGCAGGCGTACCAAATCCGATGGTGCTAACGATTGCCACTTTCCTGATGGCACTCATCCCATTTGGACCACCTGTCGCTTATGGTGCAGTATCATTATGGCTATTTTCCCAAGGTCAAACAGTTGAAGCAATCGGCGTGATGGCTTGGGGTGTCTGTATTGTCAGTACCGCAGATAATGTGATTCGTCCATTGGTCATTTCAGGTGCAACAAAAATTCCATTCTTATTGATTATGTTTGGTGTGCTGGGCGGATTGGCGAGTTTTGGGCTGGTTGGACTCTTTATTGGTCCTGTTATTTTGGCAATATTATTGGCAATTTGGCGTGAATGGCTACATGAAACCACGGAGTCTGGTATTTTAATGCCTGATGCGACAATGGCATATGAAATTGAAGAAAACGACCCGAAAAAGCCTGATTAACTCGATCTCCTGATACATGATCTGCTAAATATTTTATTTGGCGGATTGTTTTTATCTCGCTACAAGATACAGCATAATCAATGCCAATTTACCAGTTATTAAATAAATTTATACAATCAGATATTTAATTCACATTGTTTATCCATACATGCTTTGTTTGAATGGTATTTAAATCATGATCAAAGCTATTGGATGCGAATAATGACATCTACTTTTTTTAAAACATCAATACTTTGTATGTGTGTAGCGCTTTTTACAGCTGCATGTAGCACAACACCGCACACGACTAAACTTCAAATACCTCAAAAAACGATCGATGTTCATGCTGTTTCAGCACAAGGTATTGGTGCAAAGATTGGTACAATTAGTTTTCAAGACTCGCCAAACGGTTTAAATATTTCAACTCAACTCAGCCAACTTCCTTCTGGTTTTCACGGTTTTCATATTCATGAAAAAGGGTCTTGCGCGCCTGCTGAAAAGGATGGAAAAATGGGGGCTGCCCTCGCTGCTAGCGGGCATTACAATCCTCTCCAAACTGGACATGGCACACCAAATGATGGGCATATGGGTGATTTACCTGTATTGAATGTTGATTCAAATGGGAATGCTAAAACCACATTGATTGCCCCACGATTGAAACTTGCTGATATACAAGGTTTAGCCATTATGATCCATGCAGGTGGTGATAACTATTCTGATCATCCAAAACCTTTAGGTGGCGGTGGAGATCGTATTGCTTGTGGTGTAATCCAGTAACCAAATCATTATTCTATAAAAGCCAGAGATGTGGATAAACATATACTTATCCACATCTTTCCTTGTTTTTCTATCAACGTGTATCACAAAGACACTCATCCAAATCATTCTGTTGATCAGTAATTTGTACTTTTAAAACATTTAATTCGTATCTACATCATAAAAAATGATGCATCATCAATCATATTGAAATTAAAATTTTCTTCTCTTCATCATCAAAAGGAGAAATAGAATCAAGGCGCTTGATTGTTTAAACACCTCATTTGATTTCAATCATCCATATGCAATGCGCTTTATCGTTTTATACAAATTATTGAAAGACTTGGCGACTTCTTTATTCTGTACTGTTGAATCATCGTGAATATGTCTAGCATAAGGTGATAGGAATGTCGCCATGCGGAGCGAAGGGATATAGGCAAAAAAGCAATACTTTATTGGCAGTGCAAAAATGCAGTTAAACAAAAAATTTTGATTAGAGTGACGTTCGGATTGATTCTCTTATTTAAGTGAAACTATATTTTACTCTATGCGTTTTTCAACAGCTTGACTATAGCAGATTCTACTCAAGATCTTCCCCAAAAAGTATATAAAAATTTAATCTAAACGGTTTTTATTAATATGAGATAATTTAAATAATAATAGATAAAAATGTTAATATTGTCACGCTTTAATAATAATAAATAAAACACATTTTTACTTTATTAATAAAGTATTACCCAACCATACACTTAGAAAAACCAATGCGATAAAATAAAATTCCAAACACTTCAACCAAAAAATTTTTAACCCAATTTGAATTTAAAATGAATTTTTTTAAAATAAATACAACTTAAAAACCAATCAAACAACTCACTGATATTTAAAAAATAAATATATTTAACAATTAAATTAAAAAGACATTATCTGCAATTAAAATAATATTTTTAATTTTACAATCTAGTAAAAATCAAATAAATTAAATCCGCACTTTAGCAAATTAAATAATTAACTCATTTAAAAAGGCTTTTATTTTAATGAAAAAGATCGTAATACCAATACTTATGCTGTGTATAAACTCCACGTTTGCAAGTGAAAATAATGGGTCGAGTCGATTTACACCAAGCGATCTTTCTATATCTTTATCTTCTGGGCTTTTACTGAACTCCAAAGCCAAAGAACTGGTTTATATGGATGATCAAAGCAAAGCATCCGAACTCACTTGGGACACCAACAGCGCGAATATCATCAATGCTGAAATAAATTGGCAAATCCATCCTAAGTTTTCTTTTAATGCGAGAGGCTGGAGTACATTATCTAAAAACTCATCGGTGATGAATAACTATGACTGGATGTCGGAAACAGATAGAGATTTACTGACGGATTGGTCTCATCATGATCGTACACCACTCAACTTTGCGAATGAGTTTGATTTCAATGTCAATATCAATCTACTGGATACACCACATTATAAGTTAGGTACTTTATTGGGTTATCAGCAAAATAGGTATTCATGGTCAGCGATGGGTGGCTCATATTATCATTCAGAACAAGATGATGATGGGGATTATATTGAGGGATCAGCCCTAAGTAATATAGGTGAATTTGATCCTAATGAGAAAGTCATTGGTTATAAACAAAAATTTAAAATGCCTTATATCGGTATCTACAATAAGTTTGAATACAATAACTTTGAACTTAATACCACATTGAAATATAGTAATTGGGTCAATGCATCAGATCGTGATAATCATTACACACTTGATACTACATTTGATACTAAAGCCAATAATGGAACATATTATGGAGCTATTGTAAATGCGGGATATAATATTCGACCAGATACAAAATTATTTACTGAGTATGCATGGAATGAATATAAACATGTGAAAACTGACTCAATCATGATTGAAAATCAAACCAATGAAATCACACGCTCTAAAAACGGTGGTGGTATTTCAAATAAATCTCAAAGCGTGAGCTTGGGTATCGCTTATACGTTCTAATGCTTTTTTAATGTGAATGACTGTCTTTATCTACTCGGTTAAAGCCAATTTGATGTTGTGCTTTAAAAATCTTACGATCCAAGACCTGTGAAGATGAAAATTCAGCTTTACAATATGTGGATAACCATGCAGTTATCCACATATTACTTTATTTTTGATGAGCAAGTGCATAACGGCGGCAGTGATCCAAATAACCCGCTTCATGTACACTGATTAATTCCACAATACTGCGCCATAACCAAAATGGAGCATCTATGGTTTTAGACTGATTTCGTTGCAGTTCTTTGAGCCAACTATTTCGAGTTGAATCATCCATTTGCCGAACATGTGCCCGTCCTACCACAAAAGCCAAATAAAACGCCAAATATCTCGCCCCAGTTTGATTCATGCCCTCGATTTCTAATTTTAAATCCTGCGGTAATAACTCACGAATAAAGATCGATCGCTCTAAAAATTTGGTTGCTCGCATTCGCTCACCCAGATAAGGGGATAAATGTCGTGCACCTTCCACAATTCGCATTGCATTGTCTTTCGGCATCGGCGCATTTGAATAGCGAGGTGCTAAAGCTGTGGTGGCTTCTTTTAAATCCATTAAACACAAGCCTTTACCATCTCTGACAATATGATTGGATGAATCCATTAAAACAATATAGCGCAATAAGCCTAAAGAACTGCAACCTTTCACCCAGTATGCCGAATCAATCACTTTGAGCTGTGCTGATGCATCACGCTGCCCAATCATTTTGACCAAATCTTCTATATCTGGTTGAGCAAAAACATTGTGTATTTCCAACTGCTCTTTTTTTAATAACGGCCAAAATCGTTTACCCAAGGTAATTTGTGGTTTTACATCTTCCAAACGTTCTTTTGCTAAGCTTTTCCATGATCGTTTCACTGCTTTTTCCATCACACTGTGTACTAAAGCAGGACGCTGTAACTGATCACTTGTTCGACCACTACGTTCCAGCGCATAAATATAGCCAGCATACAGCGCTTCAATCATTTGTGCAGTCACCACACCCGGCAAGTCTGAACTGCGTACTGCTGTTGCTAAAGATAAACCTAAACGAATCAAATCATTGGCTGGATTACCAATCACAGTCTGATCCAAGTCCCTAATTTCAATGTCAATCTTCCCTTCAGCATTGGCAACAGGACCTAAGTTCCCAGTATGGCAATCGCCACAAATCCAAATTGCAGGACCTTGAGGAATGGAGCTAATTTCAGCTTGTTTGAGCCAATCATAATATTTAGCAGTATTGCCCCGTACATAAGCATGGATTGAACGTGCCATTTTTAAATTACGGCGTTCGGTTAACTCAGCATTACGATAACGCGGTTGTGTAATTGCGGTGTTTTGTTTTTTTGACATTGTCGATATTTTTAAGCATTCAATGATTTATTCTGGATGTTTTTAATCTGCTGCGTAATAGGCAATCTGTATATAAAATGTTGAATTTTCCTATTAATTTTTACATTTCCACAGCGAATAAAGCATCTGAAAGTATCTTAAATGGGTAAAATATAAAGACTCCCTATCTGCGAAACGATATTGTGAATAGCGTTCATCAAATCTTTCAAAATCTAAAGTCAAACTCAACATTCATTTATTGCTTACAGATTTTGATTGTTTTCACAGGAACAACGCTGGGGCTTTATTTTCTTGGTTATCAGCAATTGATTGTTCCTTTGACGCTTGGAGCAATTGCAACAGCATTGACTGACTTTGATGATCGTCTCAGTATTCGTTTAAGAAATCTTGGATTGGTGTGTGTTCTATTTTTTAGCGTCAGCAGTATCTTAGATTTTTTACATCCCTATAAACTTTTATTCTTAATTTATTTATCCCTTTCCAGTGCCGCTTTTATATTAATGGGTGCATTGGGGCAACGCTATGCCACCATTTCTTTTGGTACTGTGTTACTTTCAATTTATACCATGTTTGGCTTAGGTGAATATTCTGAGTGGTATCAACAGCCGAGTTACTTTGTCATGGGAGCGCTCTGGTATGGTCTGACTTCGATTATTTTTTATCTACTTAAACCAACGCAAGCTGTACAGGACAATTTATCAAACAGTTTCAATAATCTTTGCGATTTACTCATGGCAAAAGCCAAACTGTTCGACCCTGATAATAAAGACAATGTTGAACAACTTTTATATGATCTTTCATTAAAAAATAGTGTTGTGGTACACAGCTTAAATACCACCAAAGCATCATTACTGACTCGTTTGAAAGCCTCACGCGCCAATAAAAATACCATTTATTGGCTGAATTTATATTTTCTCGCCCAAGATATCCATGAACAAGCCACATCCAATTATCTACATTATGAAAGGATCCAACAGAACTTTAGCCGTACCGATTTAATTTATCGAATTCAAAAGAATGTACGTTTACAAGCACAGCATTGTCAAAAGCTCGCTGAGTCTATTTTAAAACGTCATACTTTTACAGTTCATGCAGACCATAGTACGGTCTTAGCACATTTAGAAAGTTCCATGCATAATTGGATTCAACAAAATCCACATAATTTAGAAGTAAAAAACTTAGTTTTGGTTTTAAGAAATTTAAAAAATGTTCAAGACCAGTTCACCAACCTCAGTATTGAACAGGTCAATTATCAACAAAGCTACAGTCAACACCGGGATAATTTAAATTTATTGGATGATGATATCCACGGCATACAAGATCTTTGGCTCAAGATCAAACAACATTTAACCCCAAAGTCAGCCCTGTTTCGTCATGCTGTCCGGATTGGTTTTGTGTTCGCTGTGGGCTATGCCATGTCTTTATTGCCTTTTGCCAAAAATGGTTACTGGATTTTATTGACCAGCTTATTTGTCTGTCAAATCAGCTACTTTGCCACGAAAAGCCGTTTAAAAATGCGAACCTTGGGCACTGTTTTAGGTGTCATTTTAGGAATTCCAATCTTATATTTTGTACCCAGTATTGAAGGTCAGTTGGTACTTACCATTATTTTTGGGGTGTATTTTTTCTATTTGCGTTCCAAAAAATATGCCATGGCGACATTAATGGCAACCCTGATGGTCTTGTTGATTTTTAATCTTAAAGGTGCAGGCTATGCCATCATTTTACCGCGCATCATAGATACACTTTTAGGCTGTTTAATCGCATGGTTTGCTGTCAGCTTTATTTGGCCGGATTGGAATTTCCGAAATATTTCCAACAATATTCTAAAGAGCAGTAAAGCAACCCTAGATTATTTCGATGCTGTGGTAGAACAATATCAACAAGGACGCACAAACAGTATTGATTATCGTAAAGCCCGTCGTGCAGCCCACAATGCGCAAATTGAATTATCCACCATGATTTCCAGCCTTAGTGCCGAACCCAATCCCAATCAAGATTTAATTCATCATGCATTTAGGTACTTGGTCTATAGTCATAGTCAACTCAGTTATGTATCTGCTCTCGGCAGCCATCGTGAACAGGTACATGATCAACAAATTTTAGATTTAATGCTTTGGTGTAAACACACCTTGAATGAGGCTTTACTCAATCAAGCCCCTTTAAATGAGGCTGCGATTGACCAGAAATTGGCAGAAATACAAAGTTTAAGTGATCAAGACAATTTATCAGATGATTTACTATTAGCCTTAAAACAAATCAGTTTATTATTGGAAACCTTACCTGAGTTGTTAAGACTTAAAACAACTTTACTTGGATTAGAAATTAAATAGAAATGACGACATGATTTGAGAGGGTTCAAATGAAACTTAAACAGCATTTAAAATTATTCGCCGCTTTATTCACGCTAGGTGCCATGACATCTAGTTATGCAGATACTCAATTTAATCAAAACTTAGAGCAATTTTTAGAATGTAAGAAAACGCTCAGTGATTATTATGGTCTAGGTTTTGAGTTTGAAGACAATCTAAAAAAGAATGGTTGGATCAAACAAGGGGAAGATTATTCATATGTGAGTAAAGAACCCATCAAAGTCTTTGGTCAAACAAGCCATGAAATTAGTTTGGTTGCTGGTGGCATGTTGGCTGTATTTAAAAATGCCAATACCAAAGAACTTGCTGAAAAATTTAAAATTTCTCAAAATCGATTTTTTAAAGATATGCCGTATTTTTCAGGCGAAAAAATTGTAAAAACTGATCCTGCGACCAAAGACGCTGAAAAGTCTGTTCGAAAACTGACCCTTGCTGAATCCAATCCTGTTATCAATGAAGGAGAAAATAAAACTTATCTGGGTTGCGTTTATATCTCCGAGTTTGAACAACAGCAACAAGAAGCTGCACTTGAAGCCGCACAGTAATCAACAAACATTGAAATCGAGAATGCTTAAAGATTTAATGCAATCCCAATTCTGCATACTTTTCAATAAATCATAAAAAACTGATGTGTAATAATGACTTTCGATTGTGATATTTTAACAACATGATCGAGGTCATTTTTTACACTGAATAACATCACTTAATGGAACTGATGAGAGTGATAAATATATTCAACTTTTGAACACAATTCGGTTAGACTCAAGATTCATTCTCATTTGACTAAGTGACCATGAATATCAAAACTTTACGTCTTGTTGGTTTTCTTGAAGGGATTTCCTTTCTTCTCCTGCTGTTTATTGCAATGCCGCTCAAATATATTTGGGATAACCCAATCTATGTGAAATACGTTGGTATGGGACACGGCTTACTCTTTATTGCCTTTCTTGCCGTTCTATTTATTGTTTGTCAAAAGCAAAAATGGTCACTCAAAATGTTTATTTTAGGCTTAATCGCTTCAATTTTACCTTTTGGACCCTTTGTCTTTGATCATAAATTAAAGCAAGCGCAATCTTCTTAATCTCCATTAGGTACACAGTTTTAAAGCTCCCTTTCCTTTAGGAAAGGGAGCTTTTTGAATTTTAAAAAATACCGTCTACCTGACGTTGTTTCATAATTGCTTTTAATAACCCACGTGGAATTGTGAACCATAAAGCAATCAATGCAAAACATGACAAAGCATACGCCCAGAGATGGAAGTGCTCATATAAAATTCGTATCAGTTCAATGACAAAGAAAAAGGTAAACATCATCAAGACTGAAACAGCAGCGGCAACTGTACCTTTAGAAACCTCTGAAGACATCAAGGCAAAACGATACAGCACGGAGAAACTGATCCCTTCACCAAAACTCACCAAGGTCATGCCTAAAATGACGCAATATAAAAAATATTCGCGCCAGATCACACCTGCGAACACAATCACAGTGCCCAAAAGCATCAATGGCAAGCCAATTAACACTGTTTTTCCAAGCGCCAAACGATCAATCACTCGAATCAGCACAATATTACCTAAGATCAGCCCGCCCAATACAGGAAACTGCGCTAATCCATATTGCAGACTCGTCAGCCCTAGTTCTTCAACCAACATCACTGGGGACAGAGCAATCCACAGCATTAAAGGCATCGCCACCATAGGCAGACCTAAAGTCATTCCCATAAAGGTCTTATTCTTAAAGACTTTCTTATAGTCATCCCAAATATAACTCAAGGGGTGTTTTGGAATACTGATGCGACGCGCTGGCATTTTAGCCTTTAAACCAAACCAACTCAGAAAGGCTAAAAATGCAATGCCAATAAAGCCCCAATGCCACGATACATGATCAATCAGGAAAGCACCTACGACAGGTCCAATTAACGGCGCCAGTAGAGAAATGTTAGCCATGAGTGCCATGACTTTAATTGCATCACGTTCTTCAAAAGTTTCCTGAATTGCAGCATAACCAACCGCTGCAATCACGGATAAACCAAAGCCTTGTAAAAATCTCAAAGCGAGAAAACTTTCAATATGATGTGTCAGTAAGATCAATAAGCAGGTGATAACAAAGAATGCCACACCAGCCAATAAGACTTTTTTTCGTCCTAATCGGTCAGATAATGGCCCCAATAAGCCTGCGACACATGCACCACCAAGCAGATAAAAGGACATCGACGACGGTGCCCATGCACTACTTACGCCAAATTCCTTGGTAATCGCGAGCATAGCAGGCTGAACCAAATCATTTCCGATATACACTGAAAACTCAAAAAGCACCAACGCCAATGGAAACATGAGCGTAGCGCGACTCAAACTTGCAGTGTGTTCTTGTTGCACAGAATTTTGCATTGTTTTCTACATATCATTATAGGCTTGCTGGAGTGACACTATTTTTCTAAAGATAAGCGTCATCCCAATGACAAGCACTGAAATTTAAATATTAAGTTGTGGAATTTACGTTGAATAAGGGGTCAACACCGCATTCACAAGATGTCTAATTCAATAGGTAAAAAAGTAATGCTTGCAGCAAATTTGTGAGATTTATAACTGAACCCTACTATAAAAAAGTTTATAGAATGTACACACAGGGTTGAGTTTTTGTAGTGTAACACAGACATTTTTCGAGAGGAAGTTGAACATTTAATATTCTTAGGCTACTCTAAATGTCACATAAATCTATATGAATAAATTAAATGAAAAATAAAAATCCAGTTTCATTGATCATCATCGGCATGATTTTACTTCTGGTCGGTGGTGGGCTTTATTTTATGAGTTCCGGATCCCATATCAGTGCTTCTGATCAAGCCAGATGTGAAGAATTAGTGCAAAAAAAATATGGTGAAAACTCTGGCTCAATTATCTCAAGCTGTAAAACGGATACAGGTTTTGTTGCCATGATGGACGCTCAAGCCAATGCGACAGGCTCAGCAGAAGATACAGCGAAAGCAATTAGCTCAGCCAATCAAAAAGAACTTGGTTTAGGTATATTCGGCAAATTCCTGATGGGTCTATGTGTGGGAATTGGAATTGCATTGCTGATCAAAGGTCTGATTGGTTTAAAAAATAAACCACAAACTGGCATTTAACACTTTACAGTAAATTATACGTTGAGCTTGCTGTCATTGATCATCTAATACCTTAAACTTGATGAATGTACCATTTTTAATATCATCATATGCTTCAAGAATTTGATCATAGCTGTTCATTACAAATGGACCATGACCATTGATCGGCTCTTGAAGTGGTTTGCCTGTCAGCAACAATAACTTGCAATACTGTAAAGCGGTGATCTCAATATCCTGCCCTAAACTCGACATCACAGCCAAGCCTTGTTCTTCGAGAATTTCATCTTCAGGCTGAAATTGAACTTTACCAGTTCTTAAATAAATCATAGTGGTGTCGCCAATATTCGCAGGTAGAACCACACGATGCCCTGGCTGGACTTCGATGTCTAAAACTTGGAGTGGCGAATGCGTTTTGGCTGGTCCTTGGGCATTTCCATAATGCCCAGCAATGACCCTGACTGTTCCTGCGGAATGGCTAAGTTCAATCACTGGAATATCCGCTTTGCGCAGACTTTGATAACGGGGTGGATTCATTTTATCTTTGGCAGGCAAATTCACCCACAACTGTACCATTTCAAAATACCCCCCTGTTTTTGAGAATGCCTCACTAAACACTTCTTTATGTTGGACTCCTGAAGCAGCCGTCATCCATTGCACATCGCCTGCAGAAACGATCCCTCCGCCACCCGATGAATCTCGATGTTCGAGTTCTCCAGCAAAAATCAGCGTGACGGTTTCAAAACCTCGATGTGGATGTTCACTCACGCCTTTGCGTAAATTGGTCGGTTTTAAAACTCCAGGTCCCAAGTGATCAAGTAACAGAAAGGGAGAGACGGTATTGCCTAATTCATAGTGTGAAAATACAGAAAGTACAGGATAAAAATCCCCTATCGCAAAACGCGTATCATTACGATGGATAAAGGCGAGGGTTTTCATACTGTCGATCTTCTCTAATAGTTAAACGCATTAACCGTAAAAATGCTGTTTTAAATTAAAGCTATATGCTGTGAGATATTGCTTTAATTTTTCAATATCATTGGTCGGTTCAATTGCCCTTAAATTTAAAGCTTCAATCTTATCTTCCAATAATTTTAAGATCTGCACTTGTTCAATCACCGGTAATTGCGCTTTTTCTTTTTGCTGTTTTTTGATTTCTAAATAATCCTCTGCCCAATGACGAAGTGGGTCATTGGCATCAATTTGATCGAACAACTGTGTGATCTGGAGTTCAGGCATAATCTGTTGTGTTGCAAGTTCTGCGGACATCAAACCACGAATCGAATAAAACACTTTTTTATAAGTAAAATTATCTGCCGTTTGCATGACTTGCATACCGCCTTTAGCTAGCGATAAGTAATGATAATACAGCGCTTTATAGTCTATTCGTTCCAGCAAACCTGCTCTAAAGCTTTCCCACTCAGGAAATTGATTAAAATAGACAATATGCGCTCGTACCCATTCAAGTACTGTAGGATTACTCTTTGCCAAAAGTCCAAACATCTTATTTTAATCAAATGAAACAAAGTCAAAATCACCATCCATGATTTCGATTAAGTCACGATGTTGACGATAATCATAATATTGAGCTTTAGAAGGTAAATGGAAACCACGCACATCGTAATCGCTGTCTGGACTTGCCATGCCCCATAATCGACTACCACTTTCGATATAAAATAGTGGATGTTCATCTCGATTTTGGAATAAGTTTTGAATTTCTTGTTGGATGTTCATTGTGTTCACATTTTTGGTAATCTATAAGTTTTATATCATTAATTTCAATGAATTTTGAATTTTCTTTAGTTTTTGAATACCTATTTTTATCGAATTGATTAAGCATGCTGAAGCCTGATTAAGCTCAAACTATCACTCAGACAAGGGAGCAAAAATTCACTCTCGTTAATTGATTCTATTGATATTCTAAAAACGCATCATATCTGGTGCGTTCTCAAGCAAATGTCTTATCCATTCTTCAATAAAACATATGAATAGCGAAAAACAGCTATCCTTTGGACACCAATTTTGGATTTCTTAATAAATTTTCATGACGCTCTAAAGCCAATTCTATGAGTTGAGTAATTAATTCAGAATAAGTGATCCCGCTTGCTTCCCAAAGCTTTGGATACATACTGTTATTGGTAAACCCTGGCAAAGTATTTACTTCATTCAGAAAAATATCACCATTTTCAGTCAAGAAAAAATCGACACGTGCAAGTCCAAAACAACCCAGAACTTTAAAAGCTTTAATCGAAATCTCACGGATCTTATTACTTTGCTCATTTGAAATTGGAGCAGGAATCACGACTGCAGAAGATTGATTATCTATATATTTTGCTTCATAAGAATAAAAACTAGACTTTACAACTACCTCACCGCAAACACTGGCTCTTGGATAATAATTTCCCAAAACCCCGCACTCAATTTCACGACCTTTGATAAATTTTTCGATCAATACTTTGCTGTCATATTGAAATGCATTTTCTAAAGCAGCAATAAATTCCTGTTCATTTTCAACTTTACTCACCCCGACGGAAGAACCTTGATTTGCAGGTTTTACGAATACAGGAAGACCTAAAGTAGTTTGAACCTCATCGAAACTTACCTCATTTAGGTCATAAGCATGAATCGTTAGAAATGGTGCAACAGCAATACCAGAACCTTGTAATAAACGCTTGGTAACATCTTTATCCATACAAATTGCAGAACTTAAAACATCTGAGCCCACAAATGGTAGATCTAAAATTTTAAGCATGCCTTGTAATGCACCATCTTCACCTAAGGTCCCATGAATAATTGGAAAAATAACATCAAGGGGCGCTAATCCTTGTGCATTTTCAATTTCAAAAATTTGAGGTGGCTTAGACTGTAAATGATCTTGCTGTTCACGTGCGGCAAGAGAAATTAATTTAGGATCGTGACCATATTCTAAATAATGTGTAGCATCTAAAATACGCCAAGTACCATCTTGATCTATCCCAATCAAACTAAGATCAAACTTTTGCCGATCTATTGCATCCACGATGTTTTGTGCTGACTGTAGTGACACGCGATGCTCTGATGATTTTCCACCAAAAATTATTCCAACTCTCGTTTTTGCCATTTCGTTGTTCTCTATGCTTAATTTTTCAAATCTATAATTCCCGGTAAATCATTGATTAAGGACATTTTGCCTTTTGGAATGTCTTGGTATTTTTACCACGTAAACACTGATATTCCTTTTGTACGTCTATGCGTTTCCACTGACCATCTACATTTTTAAAGCTATATACCGTACGAATTGAACGAACTGAATCATCCATCAAACCCGTTTCAGTCAATTTCACCTCAGCGACTGTTGGCGATTCAACACGGTTAAAATATTGACGTAATTCAACAGTCGCTAAATCTTTGCGCAGATCAGGACGCTCATTTAAAACTTGGCTCAATGGCGTTTCAGAACCACCCACTTTATTGATTAAATTTTGTGTTGTTGCACAACCCGACAGAGTCACTAAACAAAATACTGAAATTAAACTCAAACGGTTCATTCTGGTTATCCTTAAAACTCAAAGCATCGCTTTATGATGCTATGCACATTCAACTTACACTATTTAAAAACTGTGACTTTATGACTCATCTGCAATATGAGCAATATCGAGAGCAATGACTTGTTGATCTTGATCATCAAACATCAATGCTTGATCACCTAAATCCAGCATATAGAAATGCCCTTGTTCCGTTAGAAAATGCCAAGCGACAATCTCTTGTCCATTATATTGATGCGATGGATCACCGATAGTAATACGATCCAGCTCTTGACCAAGCTGCTGACATAATTCTTCAATAATTTTAAAATAACGGGGTTGATTTTCAGCTGCCTGTTGTTTCCGCTGTTCCAGATTTGGAATCTTCGCTGAAACTTGTTCAATAACCGTCAATATTTCAACTTCATCCACTGCTCGTAACTTTGGATGCTGTCTTAACCATTGGCTATTGATTTCAATCAGATCTTCACTTTCATTCAATGCAAAGAATTTATCATCAAAGCTATTGAGTACATCACGTTGCTGGTTCTCACCAAAATATTCACCCTCTAAAAACTGTTCAAATTGCTCATCAGAAAATTGTTCAATCAAATTAGCGCTTTGTTCAAATAAAGCTAAATGTTGAGTGGCATTCATGGCTTTTAAACCATCACGAACATGCTTCACCATAAATGCATCCCACCCCGTGTTATACACAAATTGAGAGAATCCACCGTTATTGACTTGGGCGAGATAATAATCCACAAAATAGCTATATAGCGCTTCAGCTGACACTTCATCGTATTCGATATAGTGTTCAAATAATCCATTTAATGTATCGATATTGGACATAATCACATCATAATGATCATCACTTTCTAAACTTTGTTTAGAAATTAAAATATTATCAATCAGCATCATTTTCAGTTTCTTATCAATGTTTAAGCGCTACAAACATAACAAATTTTTAACGACAAATAACCACAACACTGTAAATTTATTTTTATTTTTGTGTGTCCATAAAAAACGCTCCCTGAGGAGCGTTTTTGGTTCAAACTTTTAAAGATCAAAGAGTTTACCCGGGTTCATAATCCCATTTGGATCAAATACTTTCTTTAAAGCCTTCATGTATTCAATTTCTTCAGCAGTACGGGTGTAATCAAGATAAGGCTTTTTGGTCATGCCCACACCATGCTCAGCAGAAATCGAACCATCATATTTCTTCACTGTTTCAAACACATATTTATTGACTACCTGACACTTTGCAAAGAATTCATCTTTCGACAAATTTGCAGGTTTTAAAATATTTAAATGCAGGTTGCCGTCACCAATGTGCCCGAACCAGCAAATTTCAAAGTCTGGATAATTCTCCGCAACAATCGTATCTATTTCCTTAATAAACGCAGGAACATGCGTAATCAGTACAGAAATATCATTTTTATAAGGGGTAAATGGTGCAATCGTTTCTGAAATGTCTTCACGTAAGCGCCATAAGCTTTGCACTTGTTCGAGACTTTGGCTCATCACGCCATCAAGTACCCAACCTTGTTCCATACAGTGTTCAAAAATTTCCATCGCCGCATCCATAATCGGTTCATACGGCGCTTCAAACTCAAGCAAAACATAGAATGGACATTCAGTTTCAAATGGACGTTGAACATGACCACGGTCTAATACCTTTTGCATCGCAAGTTCACCAAAGAACTCAAATGCTGTGAGGTCAATTTTATTTTGAAAAGCATGTAATACTGGCATGATCGCATCAAAATCAGGTACACCCAGTACCATCACTTGTAAGTCATGTGGTTGACGTTCAAGTTTAATTTCAGCTTCAGTCACTAGACCTAAAGTACCTTCACCACCAATGAATAGGTGCTGCATTGCATAACCTGTAGCATTTTTGATCATGCCTTTGTTTAAACGCAATACATCGCCTTTTCCTGTCACGACTGTCAGACCAAGCACCCAGTTACGTGTCATACCATACTTGATGACTTTAATCCCACCTGCATTGGTTCCAATATTTCCACCCAGTTGAGACGAACCTGCAGAAGCAAAATCAACGGGATAATACATACCCTGTTCTTCAGCATAATTCTGCAATTGCTCAGTCACGACACCAGCTTGGATACGCACCATACGATCAGCAGGATAAAACTCTAAAATCTGGTTCATTTTGTCGAAGCTCACGACAATTTCACCATTCGCTGCAACAGCACCAGCCGATAATCCAGTACGCCCACCAGATGGTGTGATCGCAACATTAAATTGATTGGCCAATTGAACAATGGCTTGCACCTGCTCCGTACTAGAAGGAAAAACGATAATCGAAGGTTTTGGATCGAAATGCTTAGTATGATCTTTACCCCAATTTTCTAAACTGTCCGCATCGGTTTTAATTCGGTTTTCACCGACAATTTGCGTCAATTGGGTCAATAATTCTGGTGCTATCGTTACTGGAGCATTCATCGTTTTGCGGACCTAGCAAGAAGTAAATAAAAGGCGTCGTATACAACATTTGAGATTTTAAATCAGTCAGTGAAAATTTTTCAGCATATTTTTTAGCCTAAATCTTCAATCTCACCGATTTCAGCACTATTTTACCCAGATGACTGCTCAGGATAAAGTACAGATTTGATTCACATTATCCACACTTTGTATATAAAGCCATCAGCAATCATGATAAAAATCAATGCATTAGCATTTCATTTGATTTTTGAATAATGCTTATCAGAAATCGTAGATAAAATATCCACTGTAGTGTCACAATCAAAATATCTATAGAACAAGGTCTATGGTATCATATTGCGACTAAATTTGGCCTTTGTAGCGGAGCCGTAATGAGCCAACATCTTTCACTACCTAAAGATAAAATTCGTTTCTTGTTGTTAGAAGGCGTTCACCAAAACGCGATCGACACATTAAATGCTGCTGGATATACCAATATCGATTACCGTAAAACTGCGCTTGAGGGTGAAGTGTTGAAAGAAGCGGTGAAAGATGCTCACTTCATTGGTATTCGTTCCCGTACACAATTAACTGAAGAAATCTTTGAAGCTGCGAATAAATTGATCGCAGTGGGTTGTTTCTGTATCGGAACAAACCAAGTGAATTTAAATGCAGCCATGATTCGTGGTATTCCTGTATTTAACGCACCATATTCAAATACTCGTTCAGTTGCAGAACTTGTTCTTGCAGAATCGATTCTTTTACTTCGCGGTGTACCTGCTAAATCTGCATCTACACACCGTGGTGGTTGGAACAAGTCAGCTGTCGGCTCGTTTGAAACACGTGGAAAAACTTTAGGTATCGTGGGTTACGGCTCAATTGGTTCACAACTTTCAGTTTTGGCTGAAAGCATGGGTATGCATGTGATTTATTATGATGCTGTGACCAAGCTTCCTATGGGTAATGCACGCCAAGTTGGTTCTTTAGATGAATTACTTGCCAATGCTGATGTGGTTACTTTACATGTTCCAGATGTTCCTTCAACACGTAATTTCTTTGCAAAAGATCAATTTGCAAAAATGAAAGAAGGTTCAATCTTCCTCAATGCAGCACGTGGTACATGTGTTGTTATTGAAGATTTAGCGGATGCGATCAAATCTGGTCATATTGCTGGTGCAGCAGTAGATGTATTCCCGAAAGAACCGAAAGCCAATGGTGAGGAATTTGTTTCTACTCTTCGTGGTTTAGACAATGTGATCCTTACACCACACGTTGGTGGATCAACGATGGAAGCTCAAGCCAATATCGGTTTAGAAGTTGCAGAGAAATTTGTTGCTTACTCAGATAAAGGTATGACTTTATCTGCTGTAAACTTCCCTGAAATTGCTCTTCCATTGACTGAAGGGAAACACCGTTTACTGCATATTCATAAAAACGTACCTGGTGTTCTTTCTAAGATCAACAACCTGTTCGCTGAACATGGAATCAACATTTCTGGTCAGTCTTTAATGACTAAAGGTGACGTTGGTTACTTGGTAATGGATGTAGACGCAACTGCATCTCAAGAAGCGCTTGATACTCTTCATGAAGTTGAAGGTACAATCCGCGTTCGCGTATTGTTCTAAGGCTATTAAGCTTGAAAAACCACAGGAACATTCCTGTGGTTTTTTTATTGGTCATTACTTCAGATCAAATGTACAATCATCTCTAAGACTGCACTTCGTTAAAAATTCAAATTCTTAATACATATCATCCTTATTCTAAGTATTTCATAGCATGCTCAATTTAAAAAATGCACCACATCTACAAGCGATCGCTTTACTGTTTTTTGCCATGATCAGTGTGCAAAGTAGCGGTGCTCTTGCCAAAACGCTGTTTGAACAATTTCCAGTATTGACGATTTCTGCGATGCGTCTGCTTTTAGGTGGCTTGATTCTAGCTGTCATTTTTAAAATCTGGCAGGTCAATTTAAAGCAAGTCAAATGGTCATCTATTATCAGTTACGGTTTGGCACTTGCTGGAATGAATGCTTTATTTTATCTGTCTATTCACCGTATTCCGCTAGGCATTGCTGTCGCTTTTGAATTTATCGGTCCACTGAGTGTTGCACTTTTCCATGCGCGTCGAAAATTTGATTTTATTTGGGTCGGGCTTGCAATTCTCGGCTTAGTTTTATTGTTTCCTTTTGACCAAGCACAACATCACCTTGATCCTGTTGGAATTGCTTTTGCCTTAGCTGCTGGCGCATGTTGGGCTGTTTATATTGTTGCAGGGCAACGTCCCTCTGGTGTTTCGGGAAATCACACCGTATGTTTGGGCATGTTTGTGGGAACACTGTGTTTATTACCGATTGCCTTGTTCTCAGGGATGCCGATTGAAATTTTTCAGCCATCGAATTTAGTCTATTTTATTACATTGGCTATTTTGGCAAGTGCTTTGCCGTTCTCTTTGGAAATGATTGCTTTAAGAAATTTATCCGCTTTAAGTTTTGGGACACTGATGAGTCTTGAGCCTGCAATTGCAGCATTCTCAGGGTTTATTTTCTTAGGTGAACAATTGTTATGGACACAATGGTTAGCTTTAGCCACCATTATCAGTGCTTCAATTGGCTGTACAGTGACTGCCCAAAAAAGAAAGCAAATCTAAAAAACCACCTCGAAAGGTGGTTTTAATGAGTTTTATTTAAAAACTACCAATCAGGTGCACCCATCAATAGTTTGATCATGGCATTCTGATCAGGCTCAGATTCAAAACCTATTCGCTCAACCCATTCTTGCCCATTGTCTTGTATCAATGCATAAATACTTAAATAACCAATAGGACCTTTTCCACTTGCAAGAAAACCTGAATATTGATTTGGTAGTTGAATTTGTACTGGTTTTCCATAAATAGCATTAAACGTTAAGGTTTCCTCCTCTACACCATCTAAGCCATATACCGTAATTTCTATATTGCAAGACTTTCCAATTAATTCAGGCATAACTTCCCAATTGCCATTAGGTTCAATGGGTCCATTTGAAGAATCAATCAAACTGGTACAAACGGCAGGGAAAGTTAAACCTTTACTACTGCTGTAAACAACTTCACGATCAGTCAAAACAATATTCACATTACCATTTAAACCTGAAACTTGTTTACCTTTGTAACGTACCCATTGATTGGTTTCAAAAATTAAAGCGCTTTGTGCTGACCAGTCCAACTGTCCATCTGAATCGTTTATACCTGTGATCAAGCGTCCGCCATCTTGCGCTACAGAAAAGTCAAACTTCTCATTTATTTTTCCAGAGCAGGACAGTGCTGTGCCATTAGGAAGCTCACATTTTATAAAATGATCCGTCGTCGGTTTTCCGAGATCAATGATCACATTACCTGCGGTTGTTGAAGTTTTTTCTCCCAACAACGTACCTGTGAGGTCTTTGGCTGACCAATAAATTGTACCGCTTGAAGGCATATTCACTACGGTTAAGCCTTCTTTAGCAACACTATTTGATTTGGTTAAAGCAGAACCATCATTTAGGGTGATTTTTGCCGTGACATAACATGGAATCGCCTCTCCACTAGATTGACACTGGACAAAGACTGAACCCGCATTTTCAAATTTTAAATCCCAGTTCCATGTCGAAAAATGACGCACTGTCGCATGTACAGCAAGACCTGTAGCAGATTGATTTGATGTAATGACTTGACCTTTACCTTCCTCAATCCACAATCCACTGCTTTCGTCGAAATACCACATAGGAATTTCAGTTCCAGCTTTCATTTCTTGGTTATTGAGACTTTTTACAGGTAAATTCATTTGAATATCTGCTGTTTTCCCATTTGCAAGTTGTAGTTCCTGACCATTGGCATCTTTAAATGTTGCGGTAATCATCCCTGCGCTAATCAGATCAACAATGTTACCTTGTGCATCTTTTGCCACGCCATTGGCAGGCATCGCATTTAGATCAGCATTGGTGATATCCCAAGGCGTAAATTCGACATTTACTGCACCCATTGCCAACTCACCATTATTTTTTACAAAAGCGTTTGCAGGAATCGTAATGGTTGCACCCAAATTTTGAGATTGAATCACTTGAGCCATAGAAATTTCAGATACAGGGACAACCTGTTTGATCGCCAATAAATTTACAGATAGTGCTTTTAAATTTGCCACCTCATACACGATGGACTGACCAATAAAACCGGCTTTTTCAAACTGAGCAACCACTGTTTTTGTCGCTTGAGGAAGTATAAGGTTCAAACTTGCACGACCATTTTGATCCGTTTTTATACGCTGCCCTAGTATGGTAACATCCGCATCAGGAATGGATGCACCATTAACAGTTTGAACCAGAATTGCAACTTCTTTATTGGTTGTGATTGCACCCTGTTTTACTTTTATTTTTTGTGTGGTGGAGCTGGTTTGTCCCGCAAGATCGGTGACATTCAATGTCACTGTATATTGCCCCACTTGCGTATAAGTGTATGTTCAACTGTGGCACCCGTTCCCTGAGTACCATCACCAAAATTCCAAGCATATGTGCGAATTGCATTGCCTTCTTTTGCTTTATATACCGTACTTTTCGTCGCATCAAATTTGACAATTTCGCCTGTACTTGGTGCAACAGGACTATATTCAAATTTTGCGGTCGGCTTACATGCAACCAAAAATAAGCCAATGAATGCCAAAAGTACCCATTTTATATAGTTTTTCATTTTAATCGCCTTTTTTACTAATTTTGTGACACGCTTAACAAAATTAAGTTTAGTATGTATTTATTTTTCGATATAGGCATTTTATTTCAAAAATTTGATGCTATTTTTCTTATGATGTACCTAGCTTATTCAACAAAATAACAATAAATTTCAATCAATAGAGTCGTAAAGTGTAATGAGATGATTACTATTAGGAGTGATTCTAAAATGAAGTTGATTTAAAACAACATAGAATTTTATTGGATTAAGATTTGATTACACGTTGCTGTTTTTCTATAGGAAGCTGGCAATCTATTTCAACAAGTGTTAATTCACGCCCAAAACAAGCACCCGTATCGAGAAAATAGCAGTTGTGCTTCTTTGTCACATAATCAACCACAGTATGCCCCAGAAAAACCTGCTCAACCCCTTTAACATTCGAATAACGCATAAAGCGTTTATTTTTAATTCGTCCTCTCCCCCAAAGTGCCAACTCTCTACTTTTCGCTTTTGTCGATAATTTAAAAGCTTCCCAATCATTAAGATCAATATCTGCATGCACAAAACCATATTTTTTGTTTTGATGTATGACTTCTAAAAGTACAGGTAATGTTTCCAGCTTCTCAATCACTTGTTTTTGTTGTTGCAAACTTAAAGCATAAAACCATTCACCCCCATGTTGGGCGTGCAGATTTTTCATCAGGGGATCGACATGGGATAAAATGCACATTTCCTCATGATTGCCGAGGATGCTTTTAAACCACGGCTCATCAATTAAATTCAAACATTTCAGACTCTCAGGACCTCGATCAACAAGATCCCCTATAGCAATTAGCACATCAGTTTGAAAATCAAAGCGTACATCTGCCAATTTTTGCATCAATGCATCATAGTGACCATGAATATCCCCCACCACAAATAAGCGACCTGTGTGGTGAATATATGTCTCTACATGTGCAAAAGTGCGTTGTGATAAATTATTCATCTGCTGAACTTTGATTTAGAACTCAATCGATGCCGCTTCAATATGCTGATTTTCTTTTGCTAAATCTAGATATTTACTGGCTGTTTTCTTATTTTTTCGTACACCGATTCCATCTTTATAAATTTTAAACAGTTCGAAATAAGAATCTATATCACCATGATCCGCTGCCTGTTTAAATAAATCTGCACTTAGACTCAAATCAACATCAACACATTTACCCTCTCGATACATTTGTCCGAGTAGAAAAAATGCACGTGGTACTTGGAGTTCTTTTGCCTTATTTAACCAATCTAGTGCTCCTTGAGCATTGTCTTGACGCTGTTCAAAAATCGACATACACAGCATCGCCTGTGTATGTCCTTTCTCAGCCGCAGCATTTAATAAGGGTAAGTGATGTTCATGTTCTAAAGGCAATAACATAGACAGTTCAAATTGTGCATCTGGATGATTTTGCATTGCTGCTCTTTCTAACCAAGAAACACCTTGATCCAGATTTTTTTCAGTGCCTAAACCATAACGTAAACATTGAGCTAGCGAATATTGTGCGGGTACATGCCCAGCAACTGCTGCATGTGATAATAATTCAACAGCCAGTGTGGCATATTCTTGGTGTTTTTGTTCAGTCTTGGCATTTTCAGCGTTTTTGAGCAAGTTTACTGCGGCTAAGTAAGCCGACTCAATATGTCCATTTTTCGCAGCTTTGAGTAAAAACTCTTGAGCAAGTGTGGCATCACCTTGATCACGTTGTTGCTCAACTAAAGCACGAACATAACAACCAAAAGGGTCATTGTGTTGTTGAGCAATTTCAGCATATTTGAAAGCAGCATCTAGATTGTGCTGCGTGAAATAACTAAATGCCAATAAGGCACAGGCAAAATGATCTTTTTCAGCAATTTTGAGTAATTCATTTTGTACTTTGATCGGGTCAAATCCAGAAAACTCGACACAAAACTTCAAACTATTTTGATGCTGGTTTTTTAAATAATTGTCTAAAAGCAATTGGTAAGCAGTTTGCGGATCTTGTGCAAGTTGTTGTTGTGCATAGACAAAAATTGCCTCTGGATGGTTCAATTGGACAGCTTGTTGCAAGTGCATCAATGCTTGTGCCTGAGTCAACTGATCGCTTGCATGGTTCAATCCAAGATAAGCGAGCTCTAAATGTGCTAAACCATGATTAAGCTTTGCGGCATGTTGAAAAAAAAGAATGGCGGAAGGAATACTTTGGTTTAAATAACGTCCCAAGACATGCCACTGACCTAACAAGGTACTTGCGGGCGCAAAGTCTTGATTCGATGCATTGACCAACAAATCCACACGTGCCTGAGCATCTTGTTCAGTTTGTGCAAAGCCTTGTTGTTCTAATTTGAGGACTTCGATATACCAAGCTTCTGCTTGTGAATGTTGCGCCCCATTTAAGGCTATATTTTCAGTATTGTTCGTATGTCCTGACATCTTTTATTCCTAACACATGTGCCATTGCAAGTATAATCTTTCACATCTTACAGAGGAGTACCCATAATCTCAAAGCAAAATATTAAATGAATATTCATATATTTACGAAATACCAAAATAAATTTAAGAAAGTGTTAAAATCTATCCAATTCTTTTTTACACCATAAACATGCCAAACTCTCAACTCACTGCTGTGCTTTTCATGGTTTTATCTATGGTGGCTTATCAGATCAGTGCTTCATTTGCCAAACAGTTGTTTGAAGTTTTAGATCCCATTACGGTCGTGACTCTAAGGTTATGTTTTGCTTCCATTTTAATTATTTTGATGTTCCGTTCATGGAAAATTATCAAACGTTTACCTTATCTAAGATGGAAAGAACTTTTATATTATAGTGGTTCCGTATGTCTGATGAATGTATTGTTCTATGCATCTTTAGGCAAATTACCGCAAGGAATTGCTGTTGGGCTCGAGTTTTTAGGTCCACTGACTTTAGCACTACTCTCGATTAAACAAAAAAGTGATTATATTTGGGTATTCCTCGCCATCATAGGTATCGCCTTAATGGTGCCTTGGCATGATGCCAATGCGCATAACTTTTCTTATCTTGGTGCAGCATTTGCGCTTGGTGCGGGTATTTGCTGGGCAAGTTATATTTACTTTGGTCAGAAAGTGGTACGCCAAAATATAGGTATGCATGCGCTCAGTATTGCGATTGTTCTCTCGGCACTGGTGATGTTACCAATCAGCACAGTACATGATTCACAGGCTTTATTACAAACTCAATATTGGGGTAAAGCCTTACTGATTGCGCTTTTGGCAACAGCAATCCCTTATGCTTTAGATCTACTGGCACTCAAACAACTCAGTAAAATGAGCTATGGTACCTTGTCCAGCTTATCCCCTGCTCTGGCAGCAATTGCTGGAATGGTTTTACTCAATGAACATATTACAACATGGCAAATTATTGCTTTAATTTGTATCATGACCGCTTCTGTAGGGGTAACCTTCCGTTCTGCACGAAATCCAGCAGCACTCAACAATGACTGATCTTTTTCAGTCATTGTTTTAAGCGTGCCCTATCCAATGTATGAAGATCTAGCGTCAAGCTAAATCGAATTGATTTTAATCAAATCTTAGTGGTTACGATCAGGTGAATTGAGTAGGATTACTCAATCAAACGCATTATTTCTTTTGCTTTATATTTTTTATATTCTGACAAATATTTTTTCGCTAAGGTTATTTTCTGATTTTCATCTAAAATTTTCCCTGCTTTCATAAAAAAATTTTGCTCTTTCTGGTAGATGTGCCCTGCAACAGTATCTGATAACCTCTTTGCCAACACCAACCAACGTGAATGACTAAAATCAGTTTGTTCTAAAGAATCTAAGATCGCCTCCATTTCTTGATATTCAGCAAGCGCCAAACGAGTAATATTTAAACCTGAATCCGTCATCATTAACGGACTATAAAAATAACGATCCTCGGCAACTGCATGTGCAAATAGTTCATTTTTGAGTAAATTAAAAATTTTCCGTCGTTCAGGTGTATCACCTGATGTATGAATGAGCTGTTCAGACAAATCCTTCTGAATCCTGTGGCTTTCTCGTAAAGCCTCGAATATGTTCATCAAAATCCCTCTTTTTTTGATTCTACGTGAGCGCTGATTTCTTTTTTATTGAGTCGATAAATTTCGCTGAATAAGTCATCAATCATAAATAAACCATCAAAAAAAAGCCCCACAAAATTTAAGAGTTTTTTGTATCAAAAAAACTTAAATTTTGTGGGGTGTTTTGAATATAAGACTTAAGCCATGAACATTTGGTATCCCAAACGACAAATCAAGATACTGACTAAAATTAAAAATAAAATTCGAATAAAACCACTTCCATATTTCAACGCCATTTTCACGCCCACCAGTGAGCCACAAATATTGGCGACTGCCATCATTAAGCCCAATTGAAATAGCACATGCCCTGTGGGAATAAAGAAACTCAATGCTGCAAAATTGGTCATGAAATTGCCGATTTTCGAAAGTGCCGAAGCATGGAGAAAGTCAACTTTCAAATAACGAATAAAATAAAAAATAAAGAAACTGCCTGTGCCTGGTCCAAAAATTCCATCATAAAAACCGATCAATAAACCACCGACACCTGCGATCAACAGCATTTTATGGGTGACTTCCTGTTGAAAATGTACTTGTCCAAACTGTTTCTTAAAAAACGTATAGATTGCGATGACAATCAACATAAATAAGACAAAGGGACGTAAAATTTCCTGTGGAATTAAAGAGACACAAGCAGCACCACCAAATGAACTGATGAAAGCTGTGATCCCGATAACCGCAAGCAATTTCCATTCAATTTTGACTTGTTTTAAATAGGAAAACGCTGCGGATGCTGTTCCGCAAATGGATGCAAGCTTGTTAGTACCAAAAACCGTTGCCGTCGGATAATGAGGCAACGCCCCCATCAAAGCAGGAATTTGAATCAGTCCCCCACCTCCGACAGCAGCATCAATCGCGCCCGCACAAAAGGCAAAAAACACTAAACTGAGAATAATATCAAATTCCATAACATTCACTTATCTTTTAACGGTGCTATATTTGAACAGTGCTCGTTCTTCAATCCACTGAATTTTGAGGCAATATTTCTAATCAAAGATTTAAAACACGTTTCGGTACCAAGCGCTTCTTATCCGTAATTTCAGCCAGCCCTAAACATTTTTCACCATCGAATACAAGCACTTCTGCGACTGCAACATGATCTATATTACTTTCCATACCGCGGCAGAAATATTCTGCACGACCTTGAGGTACCTGAACCTTTAAAAAATGATCAATTGGTGCATATACAGGAAGCAACAACTTTTCTCGCTCTTGTTCAGTTAAGCTTTCCAAATATTCAATGGTATATTCGGGGATTAAATCAAAGTGACCTGTCTGAATCCGATGTAAATAAGTCAAATGCCCATAGGTTCCTAATGCTTTGGCAATATCTTCACCTAGCACTCGAATATAAGTCCCTTTCGAACAAGTGATATCTAAAGTCAGGCTTTGCGATGTAAACTCAATAAGTTCAACAGCAAAAATATGGATAGGTCGAGCCTCACGCTCAATTTCAATGCCTTGACGAGCCAACTCATACAATGGACGTCCTTGTTTCTTTAAAGCTGAATACATTGGAGGAATTTGCTGTATGTCACCAGTGAATTGTTTCAAAACCTGCTCAATATTCGCTTGGCTTAATTCAGGTACATCTTTTTCTAACAAGACCTCGCCTTCCACATCACCTGTAGTTGTACTGTGCCCCAACTGAATGGTTGTACGATAACGTTTGTTCGAATCTAATAAATAATGCGAAAACTTGGTCGCTTCGCCTAAACAAATCGGTAGTAAACCCGAAGCCAAAGGATCAAGTGCACCTGTATGCCCGGCTTTTTGTGCTCGATACAACCAACGAACTTTTTGCAATGCTGCATTTGAACTAATGCCCAATGGTTTATTCAATAAAAATACACCACTGATATGACGACGTGGAATCTTCTGGGCTTTTGAGGACATCTTGATCTTTATACATAAGTTGATGGGTTATTTTAACAAAAACCACTCATCTATTTTTACAAATTTTATATTTGAAACTTGCGGTTTTATGGCAAATTATTTTTGAATAAAAATACAAAAAATATAGGACATTAGATGGATTCATCTAGAAAAAAAGCGCTTGGGATAGTGTTGTTTATTATTTTAGTGGTGATTTTGGCAGTCATTTTCTGGCTTAAACCCAGTCATCAAACAGCTGAAGCACATCAGACTTCGGACGATACAAATCAGTCTGAAGGACAAATTGCCGCTTCTCAGCTTTCAACATCAGAAGCGCTAAGTTTTGCCAGCAAGAGCCAACAAGACACGCAAATTAATTGTCAAATTCGAGTAGATGCTTCCAACCGCTTAATTGTCAATGAACAAACCAAAGACTGTTTTGAATATTTCATTACCCAGTATGGTGAAAAAACAATTGAACAAATCAAGACAGATTTCCAGCGTTATCTTCAAACAAGCTATAAAGAGCCTGTTCTATCTCAGTTGAGTGATTTATGGACACGCTACATGGATTACCGAAGTAAATTAGCAGATTTACAAGCACCCAATGCGGACAAGGAAAGTGCAAAATACTATCAACAGATTGTGGACAATACCAAAAATTTAAGAAAGAAATTCTTCTCAGATTATGAAATCCAAGGTCTATTTGGTACGCAAGATACCTATGACCAATATACCGTCGATCGAATGGCTGTGATGGATGACGCATCCTTATCTGCAAGCGAAAAAGCCAAAAAACTCAAAGCATTGTTTGATCAACTTCCTGAAGATTGGAAAGAAAATCTGCAACAACTGAATCAACTTGAAGACCTCAGAAAACTCACAGCAGACATTAAAGCACGCGGTGGCTCAGCACAAGAACTGCATCAAATGCGTACTAATCTTGTTGGTCCAGAAGCAACTCAACGTTTAGAAACATTAGATGTCCAAAGAGGTGACTGGAAAAATAAAGTGAACCAGTATTTATCTGAGCGAGACACTATTCTCAACAGCAATATGAGTGATTCCGCTAAACAAAGTGCAATACAACAACTCAAATCACAACAATTTTCCAATCAACAAGAACAACTTAGATTACAAACATTTGAAACGGTACATGACCAAGGAGGTAAATTACCGTTTGCAAATTAGTCAATAAAATTGTGACATAACCGGAAAAAAAATGAAAAACAGGACAATAAAAAATCGTTTGGGGCTCAGTATATGCTGTGTGTTGGGACTTGGTTTAGCCAGCTTGACACAGGCATCTCCAGGCATTTTGCAAATCAAAGATACAATCAAATCAGATTATGCAAAAACTGCATATCCTATAGTCATGACACATGGTTGGCTCGGATGGTCTCGAATCGGAAATGAGCGTTTTAATATTGACTATTGGTATCAGATCTTACCCGACATGGCGCGTAATGGTGCAACAGTATTTGCAGCACAATTGTCTCCTGCCAATACCACTGAAGTGCGTGGAGAACAACTGATCACTCAAGTAGAAGAGGTTTTAGCACTCACAGGAAATGACAAAGTCAACTTGATTGGACACAGTCATGGCGGTCCAACTATCCGCTATGTTGCAGCGGTTAAACCTCAATATGTCGCATCTATCACGGGTGTAGGTGGAACTTTTCGAGGTTCTCGTGTTGCCGAAAGCATTCAAAATAATCAAGCAAGTAAAATTTTGATGAATATTTTGGGACAATATATTGTTGGTCCACTGATCGCATGGGTACAGGAAAATCCAGATTTAGCGATTAACTTTGATGCCTCGATGAAATCGCTCTCAGAAACAGGCTCTTCTACATTTAACAGCAAATTTCCAACAACTGCACTCGCCACAGATTGTAATAAAACGGGTGCGAAAGTAGAAAATGGAATTCATTATTACTCTTGGGGAGGAACTGCGCAAACCACAAATTTATTAGATATCGATACCCTATTAATGCAACTT
This sequence comes from Acinetobacter sp. Ag2, assembly GCF_001005515.1. NCBI lineage: Bacteria > Pseudomonadati > Pseudomonadota > Gammaproteobacteria > Moraxellales > Moraxellaceae > Acinetobacter > Acinetobacter sp. Ag2. The sequence continues at coordinate 22,179 of NZ_LBNA01000030.1, read as the reverse complement.
GCCCCCTTAGTGTACGGCAACACTGATAATGACGGCATGGTACCGCGCTGTAGTACGCATATTGGGCAAGTGATTAGAGATAATTACGATTTAAATCATACCGATTTAGCCAATATGATGTTTGGTTTACGAGGTTGGTTCTCACAAGATCCCGTAGCCTTATATCGACAGCATGCCAATCGTTTGAAGTTACAAGGACTGTAATCTACTCCAACTTACAATTCTAGAAATTGTGAGTTATTTATCCAGTTAAAACAAAAAGAGTATTTAAAATGAAATTAAAGATCGGTTCACTCGGGCTGGGTCTCGTCCTCGGACTCAGTGGAATGACAGTCTCAGCATCAGGGCTACAAAGTGTCACTCCAACCTATGTCAGTTCTGACTATGCAAAAACCAAATATCCAATCGTATTTAACCATGGCATGTTTGGTTTCACTCGGCTTGGTACATCATCATTTGGCTTAGATTATTTTTATCAGGTGCTCCCCGATCTTGCTCGAAATGGTGCGAAGGTCTATGCAACACAGGTTTCTCCTTTAGAAAGCACTGAGGTTCGTGGTGAGCAACTTTTACAACAAGTTGATGAGGTTTTGGCATTAACAGGATCAGCCAAAGTGAATCTCATTGGACATAGTCATGGTGGTCCAACCATTCGTTATATTGAAATCGTTGCACCTGCCAAAGTAGCATCTTTAACTGCTGTTGCAGGAACGATAAAAGGCTCTAAAGTTGCAGATGATATATTGAGTAATCAAGGCGCGAGTGCGCTGTTAACCGTTGTAAGTCAATATATTTTAGCGCCGGTGATTACGTTACTGGAAAATAATCCATCATTACCCAACAGCTTAAATCGTTCTTTACAAAGTATTAGTGAAAAAGGTTCAGCTGAATTTAATGCAAAATATCCAAGTGCAGCGATTCCCAAAGATTGTGGTCAGGGGCAAAAAGTGACTTCAAATGGTGTCTACCATTATTCATGGACGGGTAAAGCACAATTGACCAATGTTCTTGATCTGACTGATGCTGCAATTTCTACCCTTGCACCTTTGTCATATAAAAATCTAGATAATGATGGCTTAGTCACTCGTTGCAATACCCATTTAGGACAAGTGATTCGAGATAATTATGATCAAACCCACTTGGATGAGGTCAATCAAATTTTAGGGTTACGCGGATTATTTTCACCGAATCCAGTTGATCAATTTCGCCAACAAGCCAATCGCTTGAAATTAGAAGGCTTATAATATTTCTAATCTAAAATATTTACTGTGAGGTCAACAACAGTAGATTTTATTTATGTTTGATTTAAAAATAAAGCGCTCAAATCCTGTTGCCATACGACCGTTATGGCAACACATCAATTCATTTTTTACCAAGAAATAAAATATTAAGTTACAGTTTAGGTTGTTTTTCATCCAAATCTCATCGATAACCTCGCTTCAGCTTTGCTAGGTTAAAAATCGATACATACCAAAAACCCCTCAATAATAAAACCAACGGAGATTTATGATGAAATATGGACATCTGATCACAGGTCTATTTCTCGCATGTACTTTATCCACGACACATGCATCCAATGCACAACAAGTCACTGCAACAAAAGTAAGTTCTGATTATGCAAAAACCAAATACCCAATTGTATTTGCTCATGGTATGGCAGGATTTATTCGGGTTGGTGATGTTTTAGGACTCGATTACTGGTATCAAATTTTACCTAATTTGGCACGAAACGGCGCAAGCACATGGGCGACACGTGTATCACCGTTTAATTCAACCGAAGTGCGCGGCGAACAACTGGCTCAACAAGTAGAAGAAATTTTAGCCATCACAGGTAGCCAAAAAGTCAATTTAGTCGGTCATTCTCATGGTGGTCCAACCAGTCGCTATGTCGCGGGTGTCATGCCTACTCGCGTTGCATCCGTGACTGCGATTGGTTCACCACAAAGAGGCAGCCCAGTTGCAGATATCATTTTGAGTACAGAAGGTACAGTTCTTGAAGGACCCGTCGTCAGTCTTGTCAATTTATTCTCAAAAGCCATTGTTTGGGCGCAAGGCTTAGATCCAAAAAGTTTTCCTCATGATGCACTTGCTGGCGGAAAAAGTGTTACGACCGAAGGCTCAGTTTTATTTAATCGTAAATTTCCAATGGGCGTCGGTGCTACAGCATGTAGCGAAGGTGCTTATCAAGAAAAAGGCATTCAGTTTTTTTCATTTACAGGCAATACAGCCGTCACCAATCTTCTAGACTTGGATTCAGCACTGCTTGGTACAAGCTTATTGATCAACCTCGGTCATGATAATGATGGTTTAGTGTCACGTTGTAGTGCGAAATTCGGCAGAACCATTCGAGATAATTACCGCTGGAATCATTTGGACGAAATCAATCAATTTTTAGGTTTACGCGCACTCTTTGCGCCAGACCCAGTACAAGTCTATCGTGAACATGCCAACCGTTTGAAAGTACAAGGTTTATAAGTTCTCAACTTAAATTAGCCATATTGTATCTCTTTTTACAATATGGCTTTTGGTTTTGCTCATATCCCTTCGCTCAACATAACAACATCCATGTCGCCTCACAATAAAATGACCATCTATGAGTCAAAAGTGCAAAATAAACCAATCACCAAAGCTTCTAACAATTTTTATAAAACATAAAGCGCATTGGATATGAATGATTGAGATCAAATCACTTGTATGAATATTCTTTGACCTAGTTTTAAGCTTTCCATAAATTTCAATGGCTTTTATGAATTTAACACTGAATAAACATTTTTCCGAAATAAAATATTACATTTAAGGTTGTTTTTCATACTTTTCCGCTCGTAATTCATGACAATTTTGATATTTTTAAATTTCACTTAGAAGTGAATCAATAATAAATAACAATTTTAAATGGAGCTTCCCCATGAAATATGGATCATTGATGGCAAGTCTAATCTTGGCTTGTTTAGTACCCAGTGCGTATGCGTCTAATGCCCAGCAAATCACCACAAGTCAAACAACATCAACTTATGCTAAAACTAAATATCCTATTGTATTGGTACATGGCATGGCTGGATTTATTCGTTCAGACAATGCTTCAGGACAAGACTACTGGTACCAAATTGCACCTGACTTAGCACGTAATGGTGCAAATACATGGGTCACACGTGTTTCACCATTTAACTCAACAGAAGTTAGAGGTGAACAATTGGTACAACAAGTTGAAGATATCCTCGCCATTACAGGACAAACAAAAATCAACCTCATTGGTCACTCACATGGTGGTCCTACTGCACGTTATGTTGCCGGAGTGATGCCGAACAACGTTGCTTCGGTAACAGCTGTTGGCTCCCCAAACAAAGGGAGTCCACTTTCGGATGTGATTTTACGAGCAGAAGGCACTCCAGCTGAAGGTCCATTGGTCAACATGGTTAATTTTATTTCCAATATGATTGTTTGGTCTAAGGGCTTTGATCCCAAAGAGTTTCCGCATGATGCATTGGCAGGTTCAAAAAGTTTAAGCACCGAAGGCTCTGCACTTTTCAATAATCAATTTCCAATGGGCGTTCCGACAACAACATGTGGAGAAGGTGCATATCAGGAAAAAGGCATTTATTTTTATTCTTTCACAGGAAGTGCTGTTTTAACAAATCTTGCAGATTTAACGGATGCATTCTTGCTCAGCACCAGTCGCAATATTCCTGAAACCAATGACGGACTTGTCTCTCGCTGTAGTGCCAAATTTGGTAAAACGATTCGTGATGATTATCGTTGGAATCATTTGGATGAAGTCAATCAGGTTTTAGGCTTGCGTGCAATCTTTGCACCTGATCCGGTACAAGTCTATCGTGAACAAGCCAACCGTTTAAAATTACAAGGATTATAATAGCAATCAATCTTATTGACTTAATATAACTGAAATGGTCTTTGCTTTTTCATCAGCAGATTTTACCTGACATCGCTATCGCGGTTGGCGGCATGGATGCCGCCATCGGTCAAGGACGATATGAGCAAAAACAAAGCACTGCTTTGTTTGCAGCGCAAGATCCCTGTCAAACAAAGGATTTTTGTTACTTTTCGTCTCTAAAAAGTAAGACATCGCCAACGCAAATCAATTAAAACTTTAGATCTAAAACGTGACAGTGCAAGCTTTAGATCTTCAAGCAATCTATTGATCACTTTGATTTTATTGATCAAGAAAAATGATATTTTACTGTATGCATTTTTCAACAGGTTGACTATATACTATTTTCATTCATCAATGAGTCATAAAAAATGCGCCCAATAAGGCGCATTTTTAGCTGTAAAGCAAAGTTAAAATTAACCTTGTTTACGCGCTGGTAATTTCTCACGAATACGTGCAGCTTTACCAGACAATTCGCGTAGGTAATAAAGCTTAGCACGACGAACGTCACCACGACGTTTCACTTCGATTTTAGCAACGATTGGAGAGTGAGTTTGGAATACACGCTCAACACCAACACCGCTAGAAATTTTACGTACTGTGAACGCTGAGTTCAAACCACGGTTTTTCTTCGCAATCACCACACCTTCAAACGCCTGAAGACGCTCACGGTCACCTTCTTTTACTTTTACTTGGACAACAACTGTGTCACCAGGAGCAAAAGTAGGGATGTCAGTTTTTAACTGTTGGTTTTCAATTGCTTGAACTAAAGGATGTTTACCACTCATTGTGGGAATCTCCGATTTTGCGGAACAGAAGAGGTCTGTACAACCGCTGGGGACAGAGGCTAAATCGCATATCAACCCGTTTATCTTTCCCCTTAGCCTCATTCAAATATGAGAGAGTTTAAGGAGCCTATAAAAGACATTTAACCAAGGCTAAATATCAATTTGTTGAAGCATTGCTTCTCAATCTTGTGCTCGAACCAAACATCATTTTGCTGAGTCTTGCTGATCTTTTAGCCATTTCTTTTGCTGCTTGGTCAACTCAACTTTTTCCACCAACTCAGGTCGGCGTTCCAAAGTGCGTTGATAGCGTTGCAAAAACCGCCATTTTTCAATATTTGCGTGATGACCTGACTTTAAAATATCAGGAACATCCAAACCTTCAAAATGGTCTGGCTTGGTATATTGTGGGCAATCGAGTAGACCGTCCACAAATGAATCTTGCACTGCTGACTGTTCATCTGACATAGTATTCGGCAAACGTCGAATCACACTGTCTAATAGAACCATCGCAGGTAGTTCACCACCCGACAATACGTAATCTCCAATCGACCATTCCTGATCTACATATTTTTGGATCAAACGTTCATCGACCCCCTCATAACGTCCACACAGTACAATCAATCCGTCATAATGAATAAATTGCTGTACCGCAGGTTCGTTTAGGGTTTTACCTTGTGGAGACATATACACCACAGGGACATGAACCGCTCCTGCTTGCTTTGCAAGCTGTTTGGCATGCTGTATTGCTTTTGCCAAAGGCTCAGCCATCATCACCATACCTGGACCACCACCAAATGGACGTTCATCCACTCTTTTGTAGTTGCCCTCGGCAAATTCTCGTGGATTGATACAATGAACTTGTACAATGTCACGTTTCACCGCGCGTCCGCTAATGCCGTACGCTGTAATCGCTTCAAACATTTCAGGAAAAAGCGTAATGACTGCAAAAAACACCGCAGACTCCTCTATTTTCCTGCTGTGCCAATCCTAAGGATTAATAATCCACGCCCCAATTCACGTAGATACGACCAGCTTCGAGATCAACGCGTTGTACCACATCTTTATGCCATGGAATCATTCGCTCTTCACCATCGATGCTATCTGTTGTTGCACGAACAACCATTACATCATTGGCACCTGTTTCAAACAGTTCATGGATTTTACCGAGATTTACTTCTTGCTCTTCATCATTCAAACCTAACACTGTTAGACCTTTTAAATCAGACCAATAGTACTCATCCACACCCGGTTGAGGCAGTTGCGACTTTGAAATCCAGATATTAGCGCCAACCAAATTGTCTGCTGCGGTGCGATCAATCACACCTTTTAGCGCAACAACAAGACCTTTGCCATGTGGTTTCCAACGTTTTACATCGATAATTTGCCAACCTGCTTTGGTTTCTATGTACCAAGGCAGGTAGTCAAAAATGTTGCTCATGGGTTCAGTATTGGAATAGACCCAGAGCCACCCATTTAATCCATATGCTGAACGTAGCTGTCCAATCTGAATACGATCTTCGGGCACATTCTGTGTTGGTGTCATGGGCTACCTACTGCTGAATAAATTATGCAGCAGCTGCAGCTTTCTTCGCTTGAGCAGCTAAAGAAGCAACACGTTCAGAAGGTTGAGCACCTTGTGAAACCCAGTGAGCAAAACGGTCAGCATCTAAACGAAGTTTTTCTGCTTTACCTTGAGCTGTAGGGTTAAAGAAACCAATACGTTCGATGAAACGACCGTCACGTGCATTACGGCTATCAGTCACAATGATTTGATAGAACGGACGTTTTTTAGCACCACCGCGTGCTAGACGAATTACAACCATGATAGAACCTTATAGTTTTTACGGATTATCCTTGCACCGACCATCGATACATTTCAAACCCCTTTCATAGAGGGCGGTATTTTACGTTATCTTGAGTGTGAAAGAAAGATCAATTTTTGTTTATCCACAATTTTGAATTTAAATTTTATCTACCGTCCCAGTTTGTAGTTGCGGACGGGGTGCATGGCGTACCGTTATTCTTATCTGAACCTTTCGTCCAACATTTCTCTCCGCGGGAATTTAACACAATATGTCCATCCTCATATTGTTGACCTGATGACTTTGGCGTAGCAACAAGAAGCCATGTGTTTACATTAGCTCCACTAGCGGATAATGCATTTGTCCCACCTATATCAGTTAATTTCAGATCATAAAGTGCTGGACCACTTTTTGGGTATACCGTACCTCCAAATATCTGACTATTAGTTAAAACAAGACCTGAAAAATTATTATTCGCCATTTTATAATTTGCTAAATTTCGAGCAATTTGAATCATAGCCGTCTGCATATCAGTACGTTTAGTTTTTTTTACATACTGCTGATAAGATGGATATGCAATCGCAGCTAAAATAGCAATGATTGCTACCACAATCATGAGTTCAATCAATGTAAAACCTTTTTTACTAATCATCACCAACTCTCCATACCCGTCGCAGTGGTACCACATGAAGTATAATCGACATTAGCTTTTGTTTTGTTTTTACAACGAATGCCTGTACTTGTTAATAAATACGTATAGTTTTTATCTGAATTAGAAACAGCCTTTATTGCATAATTACGCCCTAAAGCATCATTATCCGTAAGATCCAGATTGGTATCATTTAAATCCTTAATCGTAATTGTATATTTGATATTTGTACCCGTTGCCCCAGTTGGTAAAACGATACTCGTCAGAGCGCTATCATTGTGACAACGATTACTGCCACTGATACTCACAGTCTCTCCATATATATACTTAGGATCAAAACATCTATAAGTAAAGTTTCGAGCTTTATGTTTTTCCATTTGTTCAGTTATTTTCTGAATTTCTTGCTCAGCTGCAGACGCATCAGCTCTTCTTGCATATTCTTGATATGAAGGAATTGCAATTATCGTAAAAATCGTAATTATGATGATTACAACCATCAATTCGATCAAGGTAAATCCGATCTGATTATTTTTTTTAGAACTTGCATAATGGCAAGTTCTAAAAAAAGCTGAAGGGTTGATAAAAGATTTTATTTGAGCCATTTATCGTACCATCTAGTTGGATTAATGATTTGCTGACAAGCCCATTTACCAGTCCCTTTTTCATTTCCCGCCAAAGTTTTATCTGAGCAAGCACTATTTGGCGTAGAACTTGTAATCGGTGCCATTGCTAGACCTCGAATACCAGTACCTATGACATTATCATTACACTCAGAAACACCAGCAGGGCAACCCGTTGTCGTGGTTTGGAAGCCTGTTTTTGACTCTTGCCCAGCTGCCCCCCCATCCACAGTACCATCTGTTTTTAAGCATGCACCATAAGGTAAACAAAATACTTGACGATCGGTTTCACCGACTACACGCGGTTTACATGGATCTTGCCCAGAAATACCTGTACCTTGTGGATCATAAACAGGAATAATTAAATTACCTGTAATTGCAAATGGTTCTTCATAGGCTTTCATTCCACCAGCAACGCGAAAAGCGGTCCCACCTCGTTCCGTACCATTGCTCATACTTGATAATGAACGATACCAACCTTGTTTTAAATTACCTGTTCCAAAAAAGGCATTTGCAATTTTACCTGTAAGCAATTGAGGGTTTTTCTGTAGTAGATCTAAGCTTAGACTACTCGTCTTAACTGAATATGTTGATTTCATTAAATTGGGTTCAATGAAGTCTCGATCAATCAGACCGTATACATTATTAACAGGTCGCCCAGATAACGCTGTCGTAGGTAATAACTTTTCTCGTCCTACTGTTGGAACAACATCGAGCGGTGTACTTCTATTTCCTGATGCTAAACCAACAACAAGAAAAGTATTTGCACCTTCGTCATGGATAGTTAAAGTTGGAGCTTCATAGAATCTAGGTGCTTTACTGCCAGTATAGTCCCAATCTTTATTATTCAAAGAATCATTAGTTGCAAGATTCGCAATTCGACTCACTCTAACACCAAAGTTACTGTAAGCTGATCCTGATTTAGTTTGATAATTATCTAAATCTGCTCGGAAAACCTGTCCGCCTAAATCCCCAAAATACAAGTTATCAACCAAACCATCTCCATCACGATCTATCGCACTGATACGACTAACAATGCTATGCTTTAGATACTTTTTGTCGTCAGTTGAATTCGCTCCATATGTTGCTGACCAGATCAAAGTCCCATCATTTGCATCAACCATATAGACGGCATTACCTTGTGCTTGTATTTTCTTATCACAACTAGTATCAGGGAAGTCTGCGTTAGACACGACCTTGCCTAGTTCAAATTGAGGGTTTTCATAACACTGGTCATACCCCCCTCCCACAATCATCACTCGTTTATTAACACCATTATATCTGACATTGGCAAGTACAGGTTTGGACCAAGACTGACCAATACGCTCAAATCCAGTAACGTCTGCGCCCAGTCTAAATTTCAGTTTTGGAGAAGAGGGGTTCAAGACATCCAAAGCATAATAGCTTGATCCCCCCATCCGCATTCCACCATAGATATTCATTGACAGCGCTTTAACAGCACTTGAGTTTGATCCAGAACCACGTTGAGTCTGATAAGTGGAATCGGATATCCAAGCACCATCTGTCCCTGAAACTGGGGCATTTGTATCTGTCTGCCCTTTAATTAAAGCTTTTGAACCTGTATCACTTCTTAGGAGCTCTGCTGGAATAAAAGCCATTTGTTCAGCTCCAGTTGAGCCATCCACAATATGTAATCCACCATCCATAGTGCCATATAAAACGGATTGACTACGTGTAGAAGTTAAATTACCAGTTTCATCTAATGTTCCAGAATAGGTCAATTGAACAGGAAGTGAATGGATACTGCCTCCCATAGCTAAGAAAGGCGAATTCGGTGTTTGCAATGAAGTAGGTAGTGTTGTAGCTGTTTCATCGTATGGCACACTAAAACCAAGATAGTTTAATAATTTTATTTTGGTTAAAACAGGAAAGTCTTTTAAAGTTGTTTGGTTTTTAAATTGATCCAACACATAGTTTGCCGCTCCACTCGTTGGTATACCACCCCCAGGCACCTTAATCAGATTTGCATTTTTGCCGGCATTGGTTAAATTTGCCCCACCAGTAGACTGAACATCTGTAAATAAATTACGTAAAGCATTTGGATTAGCTGTATAAGCATATTGCGGAGGATCAATCGCAAGATTTTCTGTTTGACCAAGTATTGGCATAGGAACTTTAGAATAAGCTCCACCCAAGCGAATTACCCCTCCATCATTATAAACCTTGCCACTATACACATTTGAACTATTCCACAAATCACGTGTTCCTGTATTAAAACCACCTTGTTTGTCATACACAAGTTTTGATCCAATAGCCGCAAATGCACCGGCATTACTCCCTGTTTGAATGACTTGGTATTTTTTTAAGTTCCCCGCCCAAATAAGATCTGAAGATTGGGGATTAGGTTCAAGTCCTCGTAAATATCCATAAGGTTGGAGTCCAGAGGGGTTTAAATTATCCACTGGAACAGAAATCGCACCAGTCGTTAAGGGTTCTAGAGGTGCTTTACCCAAGTTATTAATAAATGCAACAACACTATCTGTTACACCTTGAGCGGACTGAGTCGTAAAAAAACCTCCATTACCATAACCTGGAGACGTAACTGAAACAGAACCATTTCCTGGTGAGCAAGCATCATCACCTGTACGATCTGCTTGGGTGCGCGAGCTCAGTTTACATGCTTGCTGAACATGCGTCTGTGATAAACTATTAAAGTCACTGCCAAAACCGACAAATGCTGTTTGAATAGAAACTTGAGCAGGATTGCTTGTTTTATCAAACAGTCTTTTGGCAAATTCCCCCATACAATGCCAAGAAGCAGCTGATCCAGTATTTAATCCATTAGATGGGCAAGAGAAGTTAGTTCCATTATCATCTAAAACTACCGACATAATAGATGTTGCTTCAGATGGACTTGAACCATTTGCCTCACCATCCGACAAAATATAAACACCTTGCCCATCACAACTTACTCGCTCATCAACTGGAGGTAGAGGAGAGAGATATTGATTTCCATTTTTTGTGCTACTTGCTGAGTTATTAAAACCACTCAATGAAAGAATTACTTCGCTCCCTGAATAACAAGTACCTGAATAACTTCGCCCTTGGTCATCAATATATTTCGTACAGCTTTGTGAGCTCAAACCTGTTGTATTCCGTGTCGATGTAGACGTTCCACCCCAACTTGTACATGATGTCTTAGCACTATTCCATGATAAACAGCTCGCCCAATATGATGAATTACTTCCACCATATCTAAAATATACTTCGGCATTATTAAGCTTTAAAGCGGGACTTGTCCCCATTAAGTACGCAGCTGCTTCCGCAAACGCATGAGCTGTAGGTGTATTTCCTGAAGCAGATAAACCAGCAACAGCTTTCTTCAATGCCTGACGTTGACTCGAATTTACAGTTCCTAAAGCATTTGCCTCAACCAAAATTCTTGCTGTTTTACCATCACCATTTACAGAATAATGTCCTAATCCAACACGTACATCGGTTAAAATCGGATTATTACTGTCTAAAAAGGTGTTCATACCATTTTTTAAACGCGTTAATCTTGACCCTGATTGACCAGAGTCTCCACCGCTCATACTTCCTGATGTATCCAACATCATGACAATGGTTTTTTTCCCAGCTGTTGGTGTTGCATAAATCTGTAAATCACTTGCCTGTACAACAGAGGATGCGATTAATGTTGTCCCCACAAAACCAGCGACAAATGAAACACTTCGACTTAATTGAGTCAATTTTAATTCAGTAATGAACCAATTTCTCTGTTTTTTCATTTTCATTCTCCCAATTTACATTGGTGCTTCAATTTGAATATCACGAGATCGCATCTCAAACTCTTGAACTTGCGTGCTAATAGGAACACCGTAATTAGTTAAACAATCTGCTACGGTTTTTTTACCTTGCAATTCTGTACCTAAGTTATCGTTGATATAGCCCACAGTTCCTGCACTACCAATACAGTCATTTTGAATATCTGATATGTTGGAATGCGCAAAACTAGGCATGATTGCTGTAGTTGTGACACGAACCTTCGCATCGACCTTATCTTTAGTTTCAGTGGCGCCTTCTGCTTGATTCGTTCCTCGCTCTAAGTCAGCACCAATAGCACCTGGCTCTGAGATAATTTTAACCGCAACTTGAGTCACAACAGCTTCACGTGAACTACCAAAATCTTTGGTTAAATCACAAAATCCGCCGCGGTTTGAATAAACAGAATCTATTGTTGCTTTTGTATCATCATTTGCTGATTGTTGAGGAGGCACCAAAACTGTTGTATCAAAAGCAGTATCTATAATCTCTTTTGAGGTTGGCTTATAACAAAATATGACTTCTCTTCCTGGCCTTTCTTTGTGTAATGTAATTGCTTGACCGACAGCAGTTGTAATTCTTGTTAAATCATTATAATCAGAAGTATTCAAAAAATAATTGCTTGGTGTATCACCTGTTTGCGACAATAATTGTCCAACTTGGCTATTTGTTGCAATATTTAACGATGTCATGGCAGTGCGAATCCCCCAAACACCAAGAATTGTGACAAGTAACAACATAATCAACACGACAATTAATGTTGCACCTTTTTGATGTCGTAATGCCCCTCTTGCTGTTAAATTATTTTTCATTTAGGAACTCCCAAACCATTACGTAAGGCAACTGTCGTTGAATATACTCGACGCGCATATAAAGTCGATGTATCCTTCAATGTAATATCTTGATTTAAAACTGATATAGTTTTTGACAAATCAATATTCTGATTTTTCGTATCATCCATGGAGCGTACTAATACTGCTATTTTTACAGCAACAATTCGTGGAGGAACAACAGCAGGCGTTTTTGCTCTTGCCTTGCTGGCTTCAGCTCTATATTGATTGATTGAATAATATGCAAGACGATTATTACTGTCCCTCACCCCCAATTGCACAACAAAATGATCAACTCGCGGCATAATCACTTGTCCAGCATCGCCAAACCCTGAAATTGTACTCGGGTTTGCAACTGGAGTTACTCCTGAAGCTGTTGGCGTATTCGCATCACAAGCCAGAGCAAAATTATTTCCAGAACTCGCATCAGCAGGATCTTGTCTTAAGAAATAACGTTGAATCACATAATCGCCTTCTTGAACGTTATTCCCCTCACAATTCACCATTTCATTTGGGGCTACAAATTGAATCGTCAACTGATCACTAGTTTGGTTTACGTTAGATAGACCTTGCCACTCATTTTTGACCCCACTAACATCTTCCTGATTACCTTTGCTATGGCTTAATAAACCTTTAGAAATAAATGGTGCCGAAGATGGAAATGTAATATTTGTATTAGTATCTACAGCATCTCTTGCCGTTAAAATAATTCCACCACGAGGTGTCTGATCGTTTAAATCAGGACGAGTATTACCAAAATTGGCAAGGCGAATATCTCGGGTCATATAATCTAAACCAAAGATACCACTGTTTTGTAATTCTGCATTTGCTTCCTGCATTCGTGATGTCAAAAACCCACCTATAAAAAGTTGCATCGCTGCAGCGGCAATGATGAGTCCAATTGCTATTGCAACGATCAACTCTAAAAGTGTAAATCCTTTCCGGGCATGCAAATTATTTTTATATTTCACTAGTATGCCTCCATCATGAGACATTTTGAACCCGACACATACACTCCAGCGTCAGACATACAATTACTAATATTTGCAGCTGTAGCTGTAGCCGTTAAAGTCGTATCATCCCAAGCAATAAACAAACATTGTCGTTTCACAGGTGCAGCCGCCACACCTGGACAGTCATCCATAGTGATATGCATACCCAAATCAAAAGCTGCTTTTTCAGCAAGGTAAGCATCATAAGTAGCCATCTGTGCTGGAGTACATCTTTGTGCTTCAGCGACATTAAAACAATTGACGGTTGGGGCTGTAGGTGCAGTTGTAGATGAAGTATAGCTTCTCACTGCAGTAGGATAATTACTCTGACCAGCTGGATTTGCACGAATATTATCAGCGATACCGCGAAGAATTAGCATACCTTGAGAACGGTATAAAGCTTCAGAAGATGCATCTATTGCTCTTAGTTGCAATGCTGAATAACCAAGCACACCTATCGCTAGCAACAAAAGCGCAACAAGAACTTCCATTAACCCCACACCCTTTTGATTATTTATTATTATCATTTAACAAGTTCCCGTCGTTTGCGTCACATTACCAAGTTGCAAAACTGTAATTGTTCTTGAATTATTGCCTGCACATAGAATTATATTTTTCGATGCTCCACTAGCCCCCACCTCATTAAACACAACATTCGTTACACTGCCTGATTTCAATTCTACTTTTGGATCTATTTGTACTAAAATCACTCTGTTATCTAACACATCTTGCTTTTCTATAGCATTTGTAATTGTTGCAAAGTTTGGGATTGCTGATGTTGCGCAATCCAATTTAGTATAACTTGCCCCAGCAATCGTTTTATTTGGACAAACTGCAACAGCTCTTTTTAAAATTGCGGCTTGAGATTTAGCCAAATTAAAAGCATTGATCAATCCTCGCGTACTGCTAGTTAGTTTTTGATTGACAATTAACTTATTAAATGAGGGTGCAGCCATCATAACAATAACAGCGAAAACAGCTATCGTCACCATCAACTCAATTAAGGTGAATCCCCGATTATTTCGCATTACAACTCCATCACAACAAAACTTTACCCTATTTAAAATCATAACTTAAACACTTACAAAACCAATACAAGTTGGATAAAAGGCATAAAAAAGCAGATAACTGAAATATTCAGCTATCTGCTTAAAAATTAAGACTTATCTTTATGCTTGAGTTACATGAATCCGTAACTCTTTTGGCAAGCTAAATGTGATATTTTCCTCACGACCGTTGAGTTCTTGTGGTGCTGTTGCACCCCAGTCCTGCAAACGCTGGATGACCTGCTTAATCAAAATCTCTGGTGCAGAAGCTCCTGCAGTCACCCCAATTTTATGCTCAGGACTAAACCATGCTTGTTGCAACTCGTCCGCATTATCCACCAAATAAGCATGTTTCCCCATTCGCTCTGCCAACTCACGTAAACGATTTGAATTAGAGGAGTTTGGAGAGCCTACCACCAACACTACATCACACTGGGTTGCTAAATCTCGTACAGCATCTTGACGGTTTTGAGTGGCATAACAAATATCATCTTTTCGAGGACCTTGGATATGCGGAAATTTATGACGTAAGGCATCAATGACTTTGGCTGTATCATCAATAGATAACGTGGTTTGAGTAACAAATGCGACTTTTTCAGGATGTTTAACGCTTAATGATGCAACGTCTTCTTCATCTTCAACCAGATAAATTTCACCACCATTTTTTTTGTCATACTGTCCCATCGTCCCTTCAACTTCAGGGTGACCTTCATGACCAATGAGAATTGCTTCTGTGCCCTCACGAGCATATTTGGTGACTTCGATGTGGACTTTAGTGACCAACGGGCAAGTTGCATCAAACACTTTTAATCCACGACGTTCAGCTTCTTGTTGTACGGCTTTGGATACACCATGTGCACTAAAAATAACAATATTATCATCTGGAACTTCATCCAACTCATCAACAAAAATTGCACCACGTTGACGAAGATCATCCACCACAAATTTGTTATGCACCACTTCATGGCGAACATAGATCGGCGGGTTAAAACATTCAAGTGCACGATTGACAATGGCAATTGCACGATCTACACCTGCACAAAATCCACGTGGATTAGCCAATACAATTTCCATAAAATCCTCGTTGCTCACTTCAATGGTTGGATATATTTTAGCGATTAAACACAAACAATGTGTAAAAACTGTTTTGTTTGTCTGCGCTCTACTCTAAAATAGAGAAGATATTTTATCATATCAGGAAAAATATCATGTCGGGTTTATTGTTTGTCGTTTCTGCGGCTTCAGGAACAGGCAAAACATCTCTCGTGAAGGCGCTACTTGAACGTGTAAGCAATTTACATGTTTCTGTTTCTCATACGACTCGTGGTCAACGACCTGGCGAACTCGACGGTGTTCATTATCATTTTACGTCTAAAGAAGACTTTCTTGACCAAGTCAATCAAGGTGGTTTTATCGAATATGCAGAAGTGTTTGGCAATTACTATGGTACTGCACAAGCAACAGTAAAAGAACAATTGGCTAAAGGTCATGATGTGCTTTTAGAGATTGACTGGCAAGGTGCTGAACAAGTTCGTAAACTTTTTCCTGAATCTAAACAAATCTTTATCCTCCCACCAACTCAGTTTGATTTACGTCAACGTCTTTCAAATCGAGGAACTGACTCTGTAGAAGTAATTGAGCACCGTCTCAGCTGTGCGGTTGAAGACATGCAACAATATGTTAATTTTGAATACATTATTATCAATGATGATTTCAATAAAGCTTTGCATGATTTAGAGTCTGTGATCAACGCCAATCGCTTAAAAATTGAGCAACAAGCGAACCGTCATCAAGCTTTGATTACAAAGCTCATTACCCCGCAAAGTTAATTTTTTGAGTTGAAGTTTATTCAATAAGCTTCGATTAAAACTTGAGTATGTGATGAAAGCATTTTATACTGCGTAGTCTATTTAAAAATTTTGTATCCAAACGAGAATTCCTATGGCACGCGTAACCGTTGAAGATTGTTTAGACCATGTAGACAACCGCTTTGAGCTTGTACTAGTGGCAAGCAAACGCGCGCGTCAATTGGCACGTCAAGGTATTGAGCCTACTGTTGAGTGGGACAATGACAAGCCGACTGTTGTTGCATTACGTGAGATTGCGATTGGTCATGTGACAAAAGATATTTTGAAACAACGTGATCAAGATTATCAAACATCAAGTCTTGACCTTGCTTTATCTGCAAACAATCTTAATCTTGAAGGCTTTTCTTTCCAATAAGATCAGCTTTTTCTAAAAGCCTAGTTTTTCAACTAGGCTTTTTTATTGCAGTCGCTTCTCAACAAAAATCGCCTATTGATCGACAAATTTCAAAATATTTGTTAAAAAAATAAATATTTTTTCGATCTAGAAATTGACAAGTCGCTCAATATGCTTTTCATTAAGC
The DNA here is from genome assembly GCF_001005515.1 of Acinetobacter sp. Ag2. Lineage (NCBI taxonomy): Bacteria > Pseudomonadati > Pseudomonadota > Gammaproteobacteria > Moraxellales > Moraxellaceae > Acinetobacter > Acinetobacter sp. Ag2. The sequence goes on along the minus strand of NZ_LBNA01000030.1, from coordinate 5,394 downwards.
ATTAGGAAAAGATTTCAAATTTGTAATTTAGGATAGGTGTTTTTATGCCAGGCCAAGAGGTCAGCCAAGCCAAGCAACAGCTTAACGTAATTATCGACGCTTACTTAAAACCAAGCGATGTCGAGCGGGTTCTTACGGCTTGTGATTATGCTGATATTGCGCATGATGGTATTACACGTAAAAGTGGTGAACCCTATATCCTACATCCGATTGCTGTGAGCTGTATTTTGGCGCATATGCGTATGGATGCTGAAACATTAATGGCAGCTTTGCTGCATGATGTCATTGAAGATACTGATTTTACCAAAGAAGACATTACCGAAAAATTTGGCAAGACTGTTGCAGAATTGGTTGATGGTGTCACCAAACTCAGCCACTCCAGTGACAAAGAATATAATAAAGCCGCATCTTTCCGCAAAATTCTCCAAGCCACCTTGCAAGACCCTCGTGTAATTATCATCAAGCTTGCCGATCGCTATCACAACATGACCACGCTCGGCGCTTTACGCCCAGATAAACGTGCACGCATTGCTCAAGAAACCTTTGATATTTTTGTACCTATGGCACGTCTAGTGGGTATGAATGAAATGGCAGATAACTTAGAGCATCTGTGCTATCAAAATCTTGATCTTGATATGTACAATGACGTCCAAGAGAATCTACTCAAAACCAAACCAGAACGATGTAAATATCAATCTGTCTGGGAACAAAATTTAGCTGAATTGCTGAATAATTATAATATTCAAGGGCGTATTAAAAAGAAGAATAACAATATCGAATTATTGCGCCATTTTGTTAAAAATGAAATTGATTTGCAAGAACTCACCCATAGCCATGCTTTTGAAATTATCCTGCAAAGCATTGCCGACTGTGACCGTCTGGTCGATGCATTACGGGAAAACTTCCAAGTTTTAGACTATGAAGATCATATTCGTCGCCCACTCCCCGGTGGTAATCAATCTTTAATGATCAAACTAAAAGGTGAACGTACTACACTGTCACTGACCATTCAAACTGAATTGATGCGTAAAGCAGCACGATTTGGTGTGGTTCTAGGTGAAAATGCACCGCAAGCTTGCCGTTCAGCAATTCAAGCATCCATGAAGAATCTAGATCTCTTGGTGGGTAATGAATGTGCTAAAACTACATTTAGCGACTTATTGGATTATTTACATCAAGAAAAAATTTGGGTTTATACCCCACATGGTCAATTGCACGAATTACCGCAAGGCGCGACTGCTGTTGATTTTGCCTATTCAGCAAGTTTATTTTTGGGTAACCATGCTGTGGGTGCCAAAATCAATGGGGAAATTAAGCCACTTTCAACACCACTGGTCAGTGGTCAAGTGATTGAAATCATCACAGATGTATTGGCAACGCCAAACCCAGATTGGTTAAGCTTTATTAATACCCAAAAAGCACGACGTGCGATCCAAAATATTTTGCGAGATCAAGATCCTGATGAACAACGATTGGTAGGACAACAAGCATTAAACCGTGCTTTAAAATTGTTCAATCGTTCAATCAAAGATTTATCAGAAGCAGATTGGGCTGATCTGTTGGAATGGCGCCATATTCAAGATAAAGACACCTTATTTGAACAAATTGCTGTAGGTGATTTGCTTCCTCAATTGGTTGCCAATCATTTATATGCGCAATCGCAAAATACCGAAGAACATGCTTCAAATCGTTTAATTCAAGGGACAGATGGCGTAGATGTTAAATATGCACATTGTTGTAACCCTGTATTAGGTGATCCAATTCAAGGTCATTTATCACGTCGTGGTTTAATTGTTCATCGTGAGCGCTGTCATAACCTGTTGCATGAACAACATTTACATCCTGAAAATATCATGTTGCTCCATTGGACTTCTGAACAAGAAGACGATGTAAACTTCAATGCTTACTTAAGTATTGACTTGGTACTCACTGATGAGCAAATTTCGGAATTAATTTATCTCTGCCGTAAAGCAAAAACGGGCGTCGAATCAGTGCGTACACACGAAGATAAAACTTATGTGAATATCGTGGTGAATAATCGCAAACAAATTGCACAAATCATTCGTGAGCTCCGTATGCAGTTTGGTTTCCCTCGTATCAGTCGATTGGCAATGCCCATTGCAATGAATGAAACACTGAAAGCAAAAGCATGCTAAATTAAGCTGTACGCTATTTATCGTTATTCATTGATGAATGGTGTCTCGTTTATGCGTCATGATGAAATGATTAAAAATCAAGGAGAAATCAATGTCCCGCCAAGTGATTCATACTGAAAATGCCCCTGCTGCGATTGGAACTTATTCACAAGCGATCCTCGTAGACAATACTTTGTATCTTTCAGGGCAAATTGGCTTAGATCCATACAGCATGGAATTGGTTGATGGCATTGAAGCCCAAATTCGACGTGTTTTTGACAATTTAAAAGCGGTTTGCGAAGCGGCAGGTGGCTCATTGGCTGATATCGCAAAACTCAATATTTTCCTCACAGATTTATCAAATTTTCAGTTGGTCAATCAAATCATGGGAGAGTACTTTGCTCAACCTTATCCAGCACGCGCTGCGCTAGGTGTTGCTGCATTGCCGAAAGGTGCATTGGTTGAAATGGATGGTGTGGTGATTATCCCGCAATAATTGTGAAAAAAGCGTTTTTAGCTAAGCAATTGATTTAAAATGTATTAAAAATATACAAAAAATACTACCGATCAGGTGGTATTTTTTTATTCAAAAAGCCAATCATGATCAGTCGTATTTTAAATAAACACTATTGACAAGTGATAATAATTATCAATAATATTAGTTATCGCATTTAACCGCTAGGTTGAGTTTTCATGTATGTATGCTTATGTCGTGGTATTACAGATCAAGATATTAAAGACGCTATGGCTAATGGTGCGGAAAGCTATCGTGACGTGCGTGAATTATTAGATTTGGGTACCTGCTGTGGTCGTTGCGCACCTGAAGCAAAAAGCATTATCAATGAAGAACTCTCACTAATTGCTGCACGTATTTCTGTAGCAGCTTAGCAAAGCGATACCAAGAATTTTCCTATAACGATAATAAATAAGTTTTCTAATGATCTCCGGATCATTCTCCTCCCCCGCTTCGACTCAAAGCGGGTTCATTTTTTAAGATCATTACTCATCATAAAACGACATCCCTATTGTTTTTGATTGCGATTTTCATTTGCCGTTCTATAAATAACTCGTCAGCATCTCAAAAGTTGATTAATATAGACTGATATCAGATTGCCTTAATTACTATATTTCAATGACATCCTTTTGAGTGAAACATTTTGGATAGGATTTAAGGCAGAAATTTAGAATGGAGCTTTGACCATGAAAGGCAATCGTGACGTTATCAACCAACTCAACCAAGTGCTTTTTCACCACCTGACTGCAATTAACCAATATTTTTTACATTCTCGTATGTTTAATGATTGGGGAATTGAACAACTGGGCTCAGCTGAGTATAAAGAGTCTATTCGTCAGATGAAGCATGCCGATAAAATTATTGAGCGTATTCTTTTTTTAGAAGGCTTACCAAACCTTCAACATTTAGGAAAACTGTATATCGGTCAACATACGGTTGAAGTTTTGAATTGTGACGTTCGCAAAGTAAAAGAAAATATTGAAGCATTAAAAACTGCCGTTGCATTGGCAGAAACACATTTAGACTATGTGACACGTGATTTGGTTCAAGAAATTCTAGAAAAAGAAGAAGAGTATTGGGATTGGACCACTACTCAATTAGATCTTACTGAAAGTGTAGGCATCGAAAATTATATTCAAAGCCAAATGTAAGTTTGAGTCTGTAAAAAAATCCCCAACTGGGGATTTTTTAGCACTATGATTTGGGACAATTTACAGCTTTGTTTAAAGTATGAAATATAGTCAAACCGCCGGATTATTCATACAAATGATTCTGATATCACTCATCGATATCCAAAGAGCTTTATGCTCATTAGAATATTTTGATGATTCATTTATTTTGTACTTTTGAATCATCGATGGTCTTGCTATCGTGAAGCGACATGGATGTCGCTATGTTGAGCGGGGGTATATGAGCAAAACAATTTAAACTTTAGAGGTAAAGCGTGGTATTGCAAACTCTAGATCATCAAACAATATATTTATTGCATTCATTTTATTGATCAAGAAATTATATTTAACATGAGTTCGATACAGCTACACTTTTAACTTGTATTAGTTCAGATCTGATCAGACATTGATCTTGAAAAAGAGAAAGTTACCCGTTTTGATAAAGGTGTCGAATCTTAATCAAACAAAGGTAACTTTCTTATGTTGCATACTAACAATCAAATCATCAAACACAAAGTAGGCTTACTCAATTTAGCTGAAGAACTTCAGAATGTATCCAGAGCTTGTAAAGTCATGGGTGTCTCTAGAGATACCTTTTACCGTTATCAGGAACTCGTTGAATCAGGTGGTGTTGATTCACTCATCAACAAATCCCGAAGAGTACCGAATCTTAAGAATCGTGTAGACGATGCCATAGAACAAGCCGTTATTGATTTCGCAATCCAATATCCAGCTTATGGTCAACACCGCAGTAGTAATGAATTGCGTAAAAATGGTGTATTCATTTCAGGTAGCGGGGTTCGATCTATTTGGCTTCGCCACGATTTAGAGAATTTTAAAAAGCGATTGAAAGCCTTAGAAGCCAAAGTGGCACAAGATGGCTTTGAGTTAAATGATCATCAGATTGCTGCACTTGAGCGTAAACATGAAGATGATGTTGCTTGTGGCGAAATAGAAACACACCATCCAGGATATCTTGGAGCCCAAGATACATTTTACGTTGGCAATCTGAAAGGTGTTGGTCGAATCTATCAACAAACTTTTATCGACACCTACAGCAAAGTCGTTCATTGCAAGCTCTATACAACGAAAACACCGATTACAGCAGCAGATCTGTTAAATGATCGTGTACTACCATTTTATCAGTCGCAGGATCTACCAATGCTGCGTATCCTGACAGATAGAGGTACTGAATATTGCGGTAAGGTTGAACAACATGATTATGAGCTATATTTAGCCATCAATGATATTGATCACACCAAAACAAAAGCAGCATCCCCACAAACGAATGGAATATGCGAGCGTTTCCATAAGACGATCTTGCAGGAGTTTTATCAAATTACATTTAGGAAGAATCTATATAGTACATTAGAGGAATTACAAGCTGATCTAGACGTTTGGCAAAAATTCTATAATACTGAACGAACTCATCAGGGAAAAATGTGCTGTGGTCGCACACCACTGGAAACATTACTTGATGGGAAGCGAATTTGGGCTGAGAAGAATTTAGCTCAAATTTAACCTGACAGGCACACTAAAAAATGGGTAACTGTCAGATCTGGTTTGAGCTAGTACA
>NZ_LBNA01000046.1:0-115143 GCF_001005515.1 Acinetobacter sp. Ag2 | reverse complement strand
GATTTGGATGATTCATTTATTTTGTACTTTTCAATCATAGATGGTCTTGCTATCTTTAAGCGACATGGATGTCGCCATGTTGAGCGGGGGGTATGAGGATGTACCCCTCGCTCAACGAAAGATTTTTGTCACTTTTCATCTCTGAAAAGTGAATCATCGCCTACGCAAAACAATTTAAACTTTAGCACTAAAGCGTGGCAGTGCAAGCTTTAGATCATCAAAATATTGAATGACCTCAGGATTTTTCGAGAAACTCAATACAACCCAGACCGCTCTTAAACTGCCGATATCATGATTGCTTAAATCATAGAGCTCATTGCACAGTTGATATTTAGCCTAACAATTGAGCAAAAAATTATCGACCTCATTCGTAGAAAGCAGGTGCAATTTCTGAGCATTTTTACGATCAGGTAAGTATGAATCATTATCTAGTTTTCGAAGCAACTGCTGAATTAATTTTTCACTCGGCAGAGTTAAATGCTGTTTATGATCAAGCAAAATCTTTTGTAATGTTCTCATACCTACCAACGCCTAAGAATTTTCAATCTGCTTTTAGCTGTTTGAGAATGGCTTTCAACACTTGAATACGCGCTGAATATTTGTCGTTGGTTGCCACTATATGCCAAGGCGCGTATTCAGTATTGGTTCGTTCAAACATATCCGCCGCTGCATTTAAATACTCATCCCAATGTCCACGATTACGCCAATCTTCAGGTGTAATTTTAAAGCGTTTATGCGGTGTTTGTTCACGGGCTTTAAAACGGGCTTCTTGCTCTTCTTTACTGATCGCTAACCAGAATTTAACCAATACCGTTTGGTTGTCTACCAAGTCCTTTTCAAAACGATTGATTTCATCATAAGCACGTTGCCACTCAGCAGGTTTGGCAAAGCCTTCTATACGTTCAACCAAGACCCGTCCATACCAAGTTCGATCAAAAATACTGATTTTTTCCTCTGGTTGAATCTTGGTCCAAAAACGCCATAAATAAGGTCGACGCAACTCATATTGTTCAGGTGCTGCGATGGTATAAATTTCGTATTCGCGAGGGTCAAGATTTTTGACAATACGTTTGATTGCTCCACCTTTGCCTGCCGCATCCATACCTTCAAATGTCACCACAACATTTCGAGAATCGTTTCGCAACGCTTCTGAAACTTTTTTAGTGAGCTTTTTTAATTCATCCTTATACTGATCTTTATCTAATTCATCCGTTGCTGGTTGTAATAATGCTTCTGGAACAGCCGTTTGTTTCCATTTAGTTCTGACCGTGGTTTTATGCTTGGGTAACTTTTTCAATGCTTGTAAAATATACTGGGCAAATTGCTGATCTCTTGAAATACAATCATCACAGTCAATCACATACCAATCATCAGTAAAACGTTGTCGCAACTTTTGTACGGTGTCGTATTGTTTCTTATTGCGCCAATCCAGCCCCATGAGCTTATGCCAACGTTGTTCAGATGAATCCATTGAATCTAAACGTTTTTGCAAACTTTTCCATGGTAAGTCAAACCACACTTTAATTACATCGACATGGTTATTTTTAAGGTCTTGTTCAAAAGCACGCATGTTTTCGATATAAGCATCGAACATGGTTTCATCTAAGGGCTTAGAAACATGCATGGCGGTTGACAACAAATCACTGTACCAATTCCCAAAAAAAATCTGAATTTGACCTTCAGATGGGATATGCCGTGCATAAGGCTGCCAAAAACTTTGTTTGTTGCTAAATAAGCTCGGTGGATCTGCTTTAACACGTAAATAACGTGGATCAACCCATTCACGTAACTGTTTAACAGCTTCCCCTTTACCTGCCAGCTCAATTCCACTGACTAAAATGACTAAACTTTTGGCATTGTTTTTGTCTTTGGAATTCTTTAACGCATATTGCGCCTCAATCAAATCAACGGATAATTCTTCTTCATCACGCAACGCAAACGGTAATTGTTCTTCAATCATCTGCTTCTCTACTTATCTGAAGGTTTTATCGAGTATACCCATTCGCAAAAAACAGAGTTATATATTTTCTGTACAAAACATTGCATTTTTGCCGATTTAAAAATCCACTGACCATATTTCTCTATTGTTTTTTCACTTTTGTCATAGTGCTATCCCTAAACTAGCTTTATCCTGTAAATAAACGAAATTTAGAGTTTTTGTATGTCAAAACTTGCTGCGCTTGATCAGCTTTTAGAACAATACCAACAATTCAGCTATCACACTGACCCGGTTTTAAAACAACGTCTGCATGAAGCACAGGATTGGTTAAAAGCCCGTATCCAAAACACTCATCATGATTTGTTTAATCAAAAAGAGAATCAATTGATGGCGAAGTATTTCATCAATCGTTTATACGGTGGACCTGAATTTGATGATTTGGCGATACAGATTGAACGTTTGCTGAAATATGCTCATAAGGCTGAAAAAATCATTCCTGAAAATGCCATCAAAACCGGACTAAAATCTGTTGGTTTGGCTGTACTTGCCATGCAGCTGGATGAGCAAGTCGCAGCACAATTACTCAAAGAGTATCCTGCACATCAAATCATTGATGATGAAATGATGCGACTGACTTTGTTAAAACTCGATCAAGCTGAAGCTCGCCAACAACAGTTGAGCTTACTGGATGATTTAGGGAGTGCACTCGATAAGTATATGCGTTCATTTATTATGCATACCGCTTTTAAAATGTGTAAAGGTGCGGCAACAAAATATAAATTTGAATTGATGTATGACTTTATTGGTGAAGGCTTTGTTGCCATGAAGCCCATGAAATCTGCTGCTCAATTTATCCATGAATTTACGCTCAAAGAACGAGAGATTGTTGAAAAAGTCCATCGTGGCGATCCCAATCCTTTCCAAATCTAATCGGATTTGCGCCATTATCAAACCGATCTTTTAGATCGGTTTTTGTATATTATTCATAACAATTGCATCATGAGGACTGCAAAATTTTGCAGAATCTGTCATTATGCAGTGCAATATAAAATTTCCTATTTTTGTGTTCAGGAGTGACTCAAATGTCGAATGAAAACCAAAAGCCAACAGCATCAGCTGAAACGGCAACAAATACAGACAAAGTGAGTCCATTTCTAAGTGAACCATTACCGCAAGGTGCGCCTCAGGGGCAACAGCAATCATTACAACAGCAGATGACGGATACACCTGTGTCAGGTCAAGTGCCTAAATATAATCTGCCACGTGGTGCAAATACGGGCAATGTCGGTGCAACAACCCACTTCGGTTATTCCACTGTAAACAGTGAAGAAAAGGCACAAAAAGTTGCCGAAGTATTTCATTCTGTGGCAAGCAAATATGACATCATGAACGACCTGATGTCATTTGGTATTCATCGTTTATGGAAACGCTTTGCGATTAACATGTCTGGCGTGCGCCGTGGGCAACATGTACTTGATATTGCAGGTGGAACGGGTGACTTAGCCAAAGTTTTCAGTCGTGAGGTCGGTCCTACGGGTCATGTGGTCTTGTCAGATATTAATGAGTCAATGTTGAATGTTGGTCGTGATCGTTTGATCGATGCTGGCTGTACCAATGTTGACTTTGTTTTGGCAAATGCTGAAACATTGGAACCTTTTGCTGACAACAGTTTTGACTTGCTTACCATCAGCTTTGGCTTACGTAATGTCACCGATAAAGATGCTGCATTACAAGCTATGTATCGTGTTTTAAAACCAGGTGGTCGCTTACTGATCCTTGAGTTTTCTAAACCTGTGTTTGAACCATTTTCAAAACTATACGACCTCTATTCATTTACCGCATTGCCGATCATGGGTAAAATTGTGGCGAATGATTCTGAAAGCTATAAATATTTAGCAGAATCTATCCGTATGCATCCAGATCAACGTACATTAAAAGGTATGATGGAAAATGCAGGCTTCCAAAACTGTGATTATCACAATTTAACGGGTGGTATCGTTGCGGTACACCGTGGTTTCAAACTGTAATTTTCCAAGATAGCACAAGCAAGGTTGGGTTATGTGGTCAATTCTGGCACTCGGTGCAGTTGAACGGTTCATCAATCATGGGATTAATTTGGATGCGATTACTCGCATTCAATTCAATCAGTTACAAGGCAAACTGTTACGTGTCGTGATGGATGCGCCTCAGCTTTCTGTCGATGTTTTTTTTGATGAACATAAAGTTCGTCTTGAACCGACCGTAACGGGCAAAAGTGAAACGCCTTCTGTTTTTGAACAGCGTCCTTTTGATCAAAGCCGTACTATTTCAGAAGCGACGGCAACATTACACGTTAAAAATGTGGTTGAACTGGTCAAGTTATTTATTGCCGATGAGATTGGCAATATTCCTTTACAGGGCGATTATCATCTTTTGCAGGATATTCAAAAGATTATCCAACAGGCTGAACCTGATTTAGCATCACAATTAAGCCCATGGATTGGTCCTGCACTTGCCCATGAAATTGCAAAGATTCAATTTGCGCCTCAACATCTAAAGCGCTCTTTACAAAGCCATTTATTTTTTGCTGAAGATTTTTTAAAAGAAGACAGTGGCATTTTTGCTCCACGTTGGCAAATGGATGATCTGCAACACGATACGCGTCTGCTTAATCAAAATATTGATCGCATTGAAGCAAAAATCCAACAACTCCAAGCTTTACTTAATTCCCACCAAGATCAGGTAATTTAATTTATGATTCCGCACATTGCCCGTTTATTCGAACTTTGGCGTATCGCAGCGCACTATAGACTCGACACACTGGTTCCTGCGGAAGAGTTACCTGAAAAAGCCCGTCATGCATTGTCTTTAATTCGCTTACACCCTGCTGCATGGTCAAGTAAAGAACGTAAAAATCCGCTTAAACTCAAAGAAGCTTTAGAGGAAATGGGACCGCTTGCAATTAAATTGGGACAGTTGTTGTCAACTCGACGGGATTTAATTCCACCTGAAATATTGCAGCAATTGGTTTTATTACAAGACCGGGTAAAACCTTTTGGCTCGGATGTGGCTAAGACACGAATTGAGCAATCGTTGAAAGCCAATATTTCAAGCATTTTTGCACGTTTTGATGAACAGCCTTTAGCTGCGGCTTCAATTGCACAAGTCCATACGGCTGCTTTACATGATGGTCGTGAAGTCGTGGTAAAAGTGACTCGTCCAGATATTCGCAGTCAGATTTTACAAGACTTTGAGATTTTACAATGGCTCGGTGCAAGCTTGGAAAAACGCCTTGAAGCAGCACGGGCAGTACATTTATCTGAAATTATTCAAAATTATCGTCAAGTCATCTTAAACGAGCTCGATCTGACACTCGAAGCAGACAACACTCGCCGTATGCGCCATTACTTCACAGGCTCAAGCATGATGTACGTGCCTGAAGTCTATATGGACAGCAAAGATGTTATGGTGGCTGAACGCATCACTGGTGTTCCGATTTCAGATATAGAAACATTTGAGCGCTTGGGTATGGATCGTAAGGATCTTGCCGAAAAAGGTTTAACCATCTTTTTTACTCAGGTGTTTCGAGATAATTTTTTCCATGCAGATATGCACCCTGGAAATGTCTTTGTTGAGACTTTAAACCCAAGTCATCCTCGCTATATCGCGCTGGATTGTGCAATTATGGGCGAGTTGTCCAAGCAAGACCAAATGACTGTTGCCCGCATGCTATTGGCGGTCATGAACAGCGACTTTATGCAATTAATTCAAATTGTGCATCAAGCGGGTTGGATTCCACCAGGCACGGACCAAGATGCGCTGGCTCGTGAAATGCGTCGTACTGTTGGACCGATGGTGTCTAAACCGATGCATGAATTAGACTTTGCTGGGATTTTAATTCAAGTCATGGATATTGCTCGACGTTTCCATTTAGAAATCCCACCACAATTAATGTTATTGCTAAAGACATTGGTACATGTAGAAGGCTTAGGAACGGACTTATACCCTGAGTTAGATATTTGGAAGTTGGCGAAGCCTATTCTGACTGAATGGGTTAAAGCGCAAATGAATCCGCAGAAAAACTTAAAGGAGTTGGGACAAAAAATTCCTGATTTACTTTTAGGCGCTCAGGATTTTCCAACATTAATGGTTGATAGTTTAAATGGTTTAAAAAACCAATCTGCTTGGCACGCCAAACAACTACATGAATTGCAAATGATGCGCTTAGAAGTCGAGCATCAACAAAAACGAAGTTGGATTTTTGGCAGCCTCATGGCGATTTTGCTATCAATAGCCATCATTGCGCCTTGGTATATTTCGATTATTTTAATTATTTTGACCAGTATCTTAGCCATTTGGCGGATTGCCAAATAATATGAGTAAGCCTATTCAATGAATAGGCTTTTCTATTTGAATGACTGCAAAGTCATCTACTGACACCTCTCGCCATTGCTGAAAATGCCGCTCAACTTAAAATGAAAAAATTCGTTTGAGTGAGTGTCGCAATGATTCAGATTTTACAGAAACGCCCTTCTGCTTTAACCCTTCGTGCAGGCTCACTCGCCAAACAACTCATCGCAAAAGAAGGATTGCAGTCACAACACGTGGATATAATCCCCGGCGCAGCAGGAGGTCCAAAAGGCATTGGGCTGATGGGTCTTGATCAAGCGATTTTTGGTGATTTTCTACAACGTGCCAAGCAACGCCGCTTTCTCATCGGTTCATCCGTTGGTGCATGGCGTTTTGCAGGAATTTTGGCACAAGGAGAACAACTCGGACCTGAGCGCTTGGCTGAGTTATATATCCATTTACCTTTTCATAAAAAGATGAAGATCGCAGAGATTGAAAAAATATCTCGGGAGATGTTGTACAGTATTTTAGACCACCAAACCCAAAAACTGGTCGAGCATCCTGATTATCACCTCACCATTATTTCAGCCAAAGCAGAACATTTATTTCAAAGTGATCAGAAGCTTGCACTTTATGGTTCTTTATTGGGCATTATCGGCAGTAATGCTGTTTCTAGACAACATCTCAGTAAGTTTATGCAACGCGTAATTTGTCAGCCAGCACAATTTCCACAATTTAAAATTCAAGATGATGCTTTTAAAACACATTATCTAAATTTTGACCAAGACAATGTTGCCGATTGGCTCATGGCTTCAGGTTCAATTCCGGCAGTTACGCCAGCAGTCAAAAATATCACCAATGCACCTCAAGGTGCATATCGTGATGGTGGTTTGATTGACTATCACATCGACTTGCCTTTTGAAAGTAACGGCATTGTTTTATACCCACATTTTACCGACCGAATTATTCCAGGTTGGTTCGATAAAATGTTTAAATCTCGAACTGCAAATCCTCAAAACCAAGCGAGAACATTACTGATCTCGCCCTCTCAAGCCTATTTAGAATCATTAGCTCTAGGGCGTTTACCTGACCGTAAAGATTTTGTGATGAAAGGTTTAGATGATCAAAAACGGATCACACTATGGAAACAATCCGTCGCAGAAAGCCAGCGACTGGGAGATGAGTTTTTAGAATTGATCGAAAAGCAGAACTGGGCTGAACATATACAGGACTTATAGCCACTGATTTTTATTTAATGCTATTCAAGAGAACTCGCATAGTATAGCCAATTTGTTAAAAACGCATACAGTAAATAAAATCAAGGCGATAGATATATTATTGGATGATATAAAGCTTGCAATGCCACACTTTTCCTCTAAAGTTTAAATAGATTTGCGTAAGCGATACCTTACTTTTCAGAGATGAAAAAATAACAAAAATCTTGCGTTTAACAGGGATCTTGCGCTGCAAAAAAAAAAGCAGTGCTTTGTTTTTGCTCATATCGCCCTTGACCGACGGCGGCATCCATGCCGTCAACTGTGATAGCGACATTAGGTAAAATTCGCTGATGAAAAAAGCAAAGACTATTTCATTTTTATTCAGTTAATAATATTGATTGATATAAAGTCAAAACAACAAGGATGTTGCACAAAATAAAGTGTGTTGATCACTGATTTTTTTTGCTAAATTTAAACCATTCAAAATACTTATGCCAATAATGAATCAAAATAACACCCCAAAATTTGCCATCGTTGGGGCAGGAACAGCTGGGCTTGCCGCTGCAATTTTACTTGCACAACAACATATTCATGTCACCATTTTTGAAAAAGCGCATGCACTTGAACCTGTTGGTGCGGGTTTATTACTACAACCCTCTGGTTTGGCTGTTTTTGAGCATCTAGGAGTTTTAGAAGAGGCATTGAAACTGGGTGCATTGGTGACAGGTTTAGAAGGTCAACTCGCCAATGGATTTAAGTTGGTCGACAGTCATTACGTACAAGCCCACCCAGATTTTTATGGTCTAGGAATCCATCGAGCGACCTTATGCTATGTATTAGAAAAAAAATGTCATGAATATGCTGAATTGATCACATGGCACATGAATACTGATATTGAAAGACTTGATGAATCCTCACATGAAATCCGAGTCATCGGTACACAACATCATGAATATTTTGAAGACGTATTTGATCATGTGATTATTGCCAATGGTGCACGAAGTCAGCTGAGACCCCGTCAATGGGTTAAAGTTGATCAAGCATATCCTTGGGGAGCCAAATGGACCATAGTGCCTGAATGCTTAACACTGGATACGCAGATCCTGCATCAATTTTATGACCGCGCTAAAATAATGATGGGCATTCTACCCACAGGTGCTATCCCAAACCAACCACAGCAACGACTTTCTAGTATTTTTTGGAGCCTTCCCAGTAACCAACTAGAAAGTTTCTTGCCCGATCAGCACGCACGTTCCGAATGGCTCAAAGAAATTTCCCAACGCTGGAAGCCTGCAGCAGATTGGTTAGAGCAGGTCATCGCCAATCCAGAGGAAAAACAACAATGGCTTTCAGCCAATTATCGTGATGTGGTGCTCTCCAAATTTGGTGAAGGGCGTATTGGAATTATAGGTGATGCTGCACATGCAATGAGCCCGCAACTGGGTCAAGGCGCAAATATGGCGTTGTTAGATGCGTGGGCTTTAGGTCAAGCTATTCGGCATGCAAGAGACAATCAAACTATTGATCATGTAAAGCTTTGGCAAAATTACCATCAGCATCGGAAAAGCTCGACTGATTTTTATCAATTTTTAAGTCGCTTGCTTACCCCTCTTTATCAATCTGATCTATGGTGGGCAGGTACTTTGCGAGATTTTAGCTTTTCTTGGATGTATCGAATACCCTATTTTAGAAAGGAGATGGCAATCACCGTGACAGGTTTAAAATCAGGTATGTTCAGCCAAATGAAGTATCAGGACATTGCACACTCGTCACTGAACCGAAAAAAATGATGCTCACTGTAATACAAAACAGTGCGATAGTGCTGTAACTCATCTTGTTTGATAAAATTGTGCTCGATGAAATTATGCTCATTAAAACCACGCTCGTTAAAACTATGCCCTTTAAAATCGTGCATTATGGTCTGATAACTTTCTTCGACGCCCAATCGTTCTTCTGCTCGCCAAAAGCTAAAATTGAGAGTCTTTGTTTTTGCTTCGCTTAATGGCAATCGTTGATTCATCTGCACAAAATAAATGAGCCCCAATAAACCCACACCCTGCTGTTTTAATTTAAATACTTGCTGAATCAATGCCTTCATCTTCGGCTTTAAATGTGCGAGCAAGATTTTTGATCTCAACGAAATCCATGATCAATATTTTCCTAAAATGTTGGAAATAACGTACACTATACAAGCACTACGCTATCTATCACGTGCGTTTAAAGTAATTATCTTATATTGATTAATCTGGTGAAATCCTATGAACAATCTGCAATGGCTCGATGAAGTAAAATTTAACGAACAAGGACTTATTCCTGCTATTGCACAACATCATCAAACTGGGCGTATTTTGATGGTGGCATGGATGAACCGTGAAGCACTGCAACTGACCGCTGAAAAAATGCGTGGTGTGTACTTCTCACGCTCACGCAATAAATTGTGGTTCAAAGGCGAGGAATCAGGGCATTTCCAAACTGTTTATGAAATTCGTTTAGACTGTGATGCTGACGTCATTGTTTTACAAATCGAACAGCATGGTGGTATTGCCTGCCATACAGGTCGTGAGTCTTGTTTTTATCGCAAATTGACAGCACATGGCTGGGAAATTGTTGACGCACAACTCAAAGATCCACAAGCAATTTATGGTGAAAATACTTCAGCGAATGCACATACAATTGCGATGAATGCATCGAATGCCCAAGCTGAACAAGTTGAAGTCTTAGATTATCTAGGCAAAATGATGGCTGAGCGTAAAGCGACTGATCCTGAATCATCTTATGTTGCCAAGCTTTATCATAAAGGTTTAAATAAAATCTTAGAAAAAATCGGTGAAGAAAGCATTGAAACCATCATTGCGGCAAAAGACTTTAAAGCCGAAGCCAATGAAAATCATAAAAATGATTTAATCTATGAAGTTGCAGACCTATGGTTCCATACCATTGTGATGCTGGGTTATTTTGATTTGGATGTACAACTGGTCTTAAACGAGCTTGCACGTCGTCAAGGGCTTTCGGGTTTAGTTGAAAAAGCCAACCGTGAGCATTAATTGGCAGATGTAATATTGGCATTTTAACTCAGAAAAACGCGCAATTTTAAGCGCGTTTTTGATGTCTGTGTTTCAATCTTGCTGCAATAAAATTGAGTCATAAAAAAGCAGCGAGTATTCGCTGCTTTTTTATTCAAATCTTAAATTAAGAAGATTTCTTCTCAACAGAAGGCGCGATTGGATCAGCAGTCAAATAACCCACCGCAGCCGCGTAACGATCTTTATAGTTACTACGAATCAATGGATCTAAAGTTGCTTGAACTTTACTGTGCAAAGAGCCCCAGTCTCCAGCATGCTGGAAGTTGCTCATGATGTAGGTCCAGCCATTAATTGAGTCTACGGCATGCAAACCTGTGGACTCTGCGCCTGCTGGGCATGAAAGAATGCGGTCTAATTTCTTTGTATCCACATTATATGCCCATAAGTAGTTATTCACATGGTTACCACTGTCTTCACCGATGAATAATGTACGTAACGCTTCAGAGAATTTTAAGTTATCCGCACTTGCAATCGTATTTGGATCAGAAGTATTGCCGATATTTAACGGATCAGCAGAAGCATCAATATCTTTTCCAATTAAAAGCATGTGTGATTGGTAAGGTACCCAGTCACTTTGAATAGCTTTTCCAGATTTATCGCTCTTAGAGCCTGCCATATCATGTGCAACAATACCACCAGCAGAAATCTTTTTCGCAAATGCTACATTATGTGACTCTAACCAAGCAGCATTGCCTTTAATCATTGAATCTTGAATATTGGCAAGGGCTGAATAAGCGACTTTGTCTTTAGCATTGACTGTTGTTCCTTCCATTTTGGTAAACGCCATACTACCGCCCATCAACGCTGCGTAGCGATGCGTTTCCAAGAATGCAGCTGCTTTTTCCATACCTGGTTTAACTTTTACCCAAACTGTTTTCTTTTGCAGAATGATCTTGGTATAGCTTGCATCTTGTGGATCTTTATCTAAGCTTTCCATGATTTGACTTGGTTGAATATTTTGAACATTCACCAAATCTTCAATTTCTTGACTGGTTGCATGACCCAAGTTAATCCACTGGATTTGTGCAGTTGAGGTTTCATTCAACTCATTTAAATACTTCGCCACATATAATGTTCCAGCAGATAAATCTTTCTCTTTATCCGCAACGAACATAAACAAACCGCCATTGGTATAATCATCACCCATCAATGCAGTGCGATTATCAGGCATCACTTGAATCAACTCATGTGAGATACGACCCAAGCAATAGTGTTTTTTCACTGTGCCTGTACCATCTTTATTTACAGTGACTTCAGGTAAGTGACCGTAGTTATAAGGTTTTGCAGAGGTTTCATCACCATAGACATTTTTACTATAAGCTTTCATGGTGGTCATATCTGTACCTAAGCCTTGACCAAATGCATCTGGCTCATACTCTTCACTTGAAAGATGTGTTCCCCATGGTGACAAACTTGCACCACAAGTAATCCATAAGCCATGCGCTTTTGACATATCTACATTGTGATATTTCACAAAAGACAAATGACCCGTTTTCGGATCTTGGTCAAGTGAAATCACCCCAATTGGCGATGGCAACTTGCCATACATGTCATTACCCGCCAAATCACGTGTGGTATATTCAAATTGCACAACTGCAAATACAGGATTGCCTTTTACACCATCAATCTTGGCATCTTTAACAGTCAACAAAGATGTTCCATCTGGACAATCTGAGAAGAATTGACGTGGTGAACCAGTAGAGTTGTCCATGATTGGCTTATTGTTAATATCGTAATAGCCACCCGCCAAGATTTTGCCACCCTTTCCATCACTGACCAAATCACCTGTTTGGAAGAAGGTTTTATAAGCAAGTTTGTAGTCAGTTTTAGTATTGTCATCCCATGTTACGGCTAGGCTAGAAGCAACTGTTGTTGTCGCCATCGCTGCTGGGTTTGCCAACGTTGGTGCATCCATTGGTGTAAATGTTGCAGTTTTTAATTTAGCTGGGTTGATGGGTTGAACTGTATCTTTGTCATCATCATTACAACCTGCAAGAGTAGCAGAAGTTGCCATTGCCCCAAGTGGAAGAAACGGAATGCTGGCTAACCATGTAAGCACTTCACGACGTGTGTGTTGGTTGGCTGAATTTGTCATAACTTTATCCGAATATGTTATAGAATTTTCCCGAGCCCAGTTTAAGAATCAGTTATGACAATCTAGTTTCACTTTTAAGTCATTTTAAAGACAAACATATATAAAAATTCGTATGATGATAAAAATGATCAGGTTTGTTGTTTTGAGTTTTTTTATATCTATCTTCATTCTTCTGTTCATCCTCATTGAACAACAAGACAATAGATTTCACCCTAGCCCGGATTATTCTTTGCTATACTCAATGCATACTGAATTTCAACCCAATAAGATTTCATAACGACTGTGCCTTATTCTTTTAGCCCAACCTCCGAGCAAAGTTTTGCAATTGCAGAAGCAAGAAAAGGACAATCCTTTAAAGTGATTGCCTATGCTGGCACAGGTAAAACCACCACTTTACAGTTAATCAGCGATGCGATGACTGATCGACGCGGGATGTATTTGGCGTTTAATAAAGCCATCGCAACTGAAGCACAAAATAAATTTCATCAAAATGTAGACTGCCGAACCTTCCATTCACTTGCATTTCGTAGTGTACCTCGTGGAGTAACCGATAAATTACGTCTACCTCGCCTAAGTCCAAGTTTTATTGCAAAAGAATATCGACTTGAGCCGATTACATTGAGACGCTTGATGGGTGGTCGTTATGAAAAATATGTGTTGATGCCGAGCCGTTTAGCCAGTCTGGTTGCCAACGCAGTCAGTTATTTCTGCTCAACAAGTTCTCAATATCCTGCACCACGTCATATACAAGCACCCAGCTGGTTACATCCCGATGATGTTGAATCTTTACAAACCCACCTCTATAAAGCCGTAGAGCGTCGTTGGTTAGAGTCTATTGATCCAAACCATCAAGCAGGGATTGGTCATGATATTTATCTCAAACTCTGGGCACTGTCAGATCCATTTATTCCCGCAGATTATGTGCTATTTGATGAGGCACAAGATGCTGACCCCTTGATGCTGGGCATCCTGTTGCGCCAACGCAACACCCAAGTTATATATGTGGGTGATGCACATCAACAAATTTACGCTTGGCGTGGTGCCGTTAATGCCATGCAACAAATGCCACTTCCTGAATCACGTTTAACCACTTCGTTTCGTTTTGGTGATGCAATAGCAGATGTCGCAAATCATCTGCTTGGTGCCTTGGACGAAACGGTCCCTCTCTTGGGAAATTCAGAAATGAAATCCGCTGTGGTCAATAAGCCACATACCAAAATGCGTGATGCAATTTTATGCCGTACCAACGCGCGTGCAATGGAATTACTTCTTTCAGGCTTGGTTCAGGGAGATAAAGTCAGCTTACAAGCCGATCATGCCAAACTAAACCGTTTTGTCGATGCCGCAAGTCTATTAAAACAAGGCAAACGAGTGATCGATGTTCCTGAATTGGCATGGTTTAATTCTTGGCATGATGTACATGAATATTGTGAAACCAATGATGGCAGCGATATCAAGCCTTTAGTTAAATTGGTTGATGATCATGGTACAGACCCACTCAAAAAAGCACTTGCTAAAATTACCCCAATAGAGCAAGCTGATTATGTGATTTCTACCGCACATAAAGCCAAGGGGCTTGAGTGGAATCGCGTTCATATCGAAGATGATTACCAATTTAAAATAAACGGTTTGGAACATAAAATCAGTGATGAAGAACTGAGACTTTTATATGTCGCTTGTACCCGAGCAAAAGTCAGTTTAAATATTCATCACATTTATGATCTGGTTCAACAACTGAAAGTAAAAACTCCATTTAAAAATAAGGCGACAGCATAAGGTTTTGGTCCTTTCATCAAGATGTAAAATCATATAGTCAAAAGATGAATCGCCATAGATTTTCACGCTGCCCGTTAAATGTCAGGTATCTTATGAAACTAGAATCAATTCATTTTCGGCATACATACCATTTTGCTGATTTAAAAATAAATTTTAATGATAAAAATAATAAATCGACTACGCTCATTGTAGGCGATCAAGCCAGCGGTAAAACCGCCATTATTAAGAATATTTATCAAGCGCTGAGCTGGTTTCCCGCTCGCCTGAAAGATTTAAGAACACCTGGGATCGTGATGCTTGATCAGGATATTATGCAAGATCGTGTTCAATCTAAAATCGATGTGAATATCCACTTTCCAGCCGAAATGGGACAATTGGCAGAAAGTAGTGCAACGACTGAAAATGATCCTCAAAGCTGTCGTTGGCAACTTTATAAAACTATAAATAGCGCAGGGATAGGCATCAGCAAAGTTGATTTACAGCAACTCGAACAGTTGGTCGAACGTTATAACCAAGTCATTAAAAATGATCCCGTACAAGGATTACCCATGCTTGCGTATTACCCTGCTGAACGTTTTGTCAATGAAGTTAATATTCTCAATAAAAACAATCCAATCGTTTTACAGCCACATAACGCCTATGAACTGGTGCCAATTCCTTACACCACATTTGCACGTTTTTTCGAATGGTTCAGAGAAATGAGCGATATTGAAAATGCTCAACTCGCACAATTATTTCAAAATATTTTAGAAAAAAAACAGCCTGCTGATCACTCTGATCAAGACTTTCAACATCTTTTATTTCAAGCGCATTCACAGTTACACGCGCCTAGCTTACAGGCATTAAAAAAGAGCTTAAATACGATTATTCCGGAGATCACCGATATCTATCTTGAGTACCAACCAAAACTACAACTTATGGTCACCTATAAAGACCAGAATTTTAGTTATCAGCAATTATCCAATACCGTTAAAAATTGGCTGGCGTTGGTGGGTGATATTGTACGTCGACTGTGTTTACTTAACCCACTGAGCCTTTATCCATGTGAAGAAGGCGAAGGAATCTTGCTGATCGATCAAATTGATGTTGACTTAGATCAACTCGGATTACAGTTCATTCTGGATCGCTTAAATATGGCATTTCCACGCCTCCAAATTATTGCAACCGCAAGTCATGAAGCCTTGTTAGAGCAAGCGGATGAATATCAGTGCTTTAAGCTTGAAAACAAACAACTTCATGAAATTAAAAGCAATGATGTATGGGATGAATATCAACACATCTATGAAAATTTATTAAAAGAAATTCCCAAAGATACCGAACAACCTTTACTTGAACCCAGTATGCAGAGCCTAAATGCTCAACAATTGTTTCAACAATTTCAACAACTCAATGAACAACAACAAGCTGAATTGAAACGTTTAATCCAATCAGGTGATGATCAATCTTCACATAAATCATTGCTCTAAACTGGGTTTGATCTGAGCGTTAACTTACAGATATGAATGAATGTTGAGAAATTTTCAATCTCTATTTTTTTCATCATTCTCAAATCATGACGTTCTTTACTTTTAACTGATTTTTTAGCAAGGACGATAAAACCTATAGATTGTGACGCATGGCTTAAAGATTAGACAGCCAAATGCAATCATAAGCGTATAATTACAAATGTTTGCGCAAAAACTGACAAAATAAATTGATGTTATTCTGCGCATGTAATACTATGAAAAAATCAATTCAAATTAGATTTTTCAATCTTAATTGATTTTCTAATCGTTTTCTCATGTTGCGCAACACAACTGATTTTTACTCATTAATTTAACTCGGCTTTCAAGATTTAAGTTATTGGACTGTTCCTTGCATTCCTCAAATCCTTGAAAGATAAGATTCACATAGGTTTCACGACCTATTCACGATAATGGATACGCGTGTGCTTCCGATTATTATTCTATTACCGTTAATACTTGGCACGACCCTTGTCCTGTGGCTGAAGCAATTCTCTCGAGGGGTAACAGCTTTAGGGGCAATCGGGGTCAGTTTAAGCAGTTTCGTACTGCTACTGACTCAGGCAAAAACAGTATTGAGTGGCAATGCCATTTTAGAACAATGGCAATGGTTACCCCAAATTGGGATTGATTTTAGCTTTCGTTTAGATGCATTAAGTTTAATTTTTTCATTGCTGATCACGGGTATTGGCACCCTGATTTATATCTATGCTTACTATTATTTAAATCCTAAAAACTCTCTCAGCAAACTTTATTCATTATTGATGCTATTCATGGCAGCGATGCTGGGTATTTCTCTATCAAACAACCTCATCATATTATTGGTGTTCTGGGAGCTGACCAGTATTTCATCATTCTTGCTTGTGGGTTATTGGAGTAATTACGAAGCAGCGCAACGTGGCGCACGTATGGCAATGACCATCACGGGGATGGGTGGCTTAGCCATGCTGGGTGGTTTTATTTTAATTGGTCATATTACAGGAACCTATCAAATTGACCAACTCACCACAATGACAACAACAATTCAAAATAGTGGTTTATTTGTTCCTGCCTTATTATTGATTTTATTGGGTGCATTTACCAAAAGTGCACAATTTCCGTTTCACTTTTGGCTTCCAAATGCAATGGCAGCCCCAACGCCTGTATCGGCGTATTTACATTCAGCAACTATGGTCAAAGCAGGGATTTTCCTTGTTGCTCGCTTGCTTCCAATTTTTGTGGGTTCAGCGTTGTTTCATAATCTCGTGACCACTATTGGATTATTTACCTTATGTATGGCAGCATTTTTTGCCATTTTTAAAGAAGATTTAAAAGGGTTACTGGCCTACTCAACGATTAGTCATTTAGGTCTGATCATGTGCCTATTGGGCATTGGCTCACCATTAGCTGTTGCAGCTGCAATTTTCCATATTATTAACCATGCAACGTTTAAAGCTGCTTTGTTCATGATTGCAGGCATCATTGATCATGAATCAGGTACACGTGACTTAAGAAAGCTCAGTGGACTGTGGCAACTGCTTCCTTTTACTGCAACATTGACCATGATTACTGCTGCTAGTATGGCAGGTGTACCACTCACCAATGGTTTTATTTCTAAAGAAATGTTCTTTACAGAATTATTGGCGAACTTATCTGGTGGCTATGTTGTTTTAGCTGCAATCGTTGCAACATTGGCAGGTCTCTTTGCAGTAGCCTATTCGGTACGTCTTGTACATGGTGTATTTTTTGATGGTGATGTAGGACGTGATGTGCCCAACAAAAATGCGCATGAACCTCCGCTTGGCATGCGCTTACCGGCAATTATCTTGGCAACGTTATGTATTCTTGTCGGTATTCTTCCTGCACTTTTGGTGGAAAATATCGTCAATGCAGGAACACGTGCCTCTACACAGCTGTCAAACTTTGAAGGTGTTCATTTAGCCATTTGGCATGGTTTTAATCTGCCTTTACTGATGAGTGCGATCGCCCTCATCGGTGGTGTGATTTTCTACTTTGCTTTAGCCAAAGGTGGGCGAATTCGTGAAATTGACCTTGACCCAAGTTTAGGGCGTTTACAAGGGAAATTATTATTTGAAGACTTCCTGAAAAATCTGTTATCGCTATCCCGCAAAGTAAAGAAAAATACTGAAACAGGTTCATTACAAAATTATTTGTTGCTGATTCTAGCCTTAAGTATTGCTTTAGTTGCTGCCCCGCTACTCAACCAAAACCTCACTACAGGAACACGGGAACTGACGCATGCACCATTCACAGCAATCGTCCTTTGGTTGTTGCTGTTCTCTGCATGTTGGATGATGTTGTGGTTCCATCATGAACGGATCAAGGCAGTTTTAATTAGTGGTGCAATTGGTCTGGTCGTCACCATGATTTTTGTGACGCTCTCAGCACCTGATCTTGCACTGACACAAATTACTGTAGATGTGGTCACCACCGTACTGTTGTTGATGAGTTTGTCCCTTCTTCCTCAATTGACACCTTATGAATCAAGCCGTACACGACGTTGGCGTGATGCTGTGCTTGCCATTGGTGGAGGTATTGGAATCGGTTGGATCGCATGGTTGATCATGACACGTGATCACAATTCAATTTCATGGTTCTTTGTACAACAGTCGCTTCCATTGGGTGGTGGCTCAAATATCGTCAATGTCATTTTGGTCGATTTCCGTGGTTTCGATACCTTTGGAGAAATTGCCGTATTAGGTATCGCAGCGATTGGCGCACTCTGCATGATGGATGGGATGCGTACACACGGTACAACCATGACAAAAGGATTAAGCTATCGTTTTAATCCTTCGCCTTTAATGTTCCGTATGACCGCTTCATGGGTACTTCCTGTTGCATTGGTGGTCAGTTTGTATATTTTTCTACGTGGACATAATTATCCAGGGGGTGGCTTTATTGCGGGGTTAATTACCTCAATGGCACTGGTGATTCAATACATTGCACTCGGACAAGACCAAGCGGAGAAAATGCTGCGAGCAAAATCTGGTCGACTTTATGAAGTCTGGATTGGATTAGGATTATTGATTGCAGGGCTGTCAGGCATTGCTTCATGGTTATGGGCTCGTCCTTTCCTCACCAGCGCACATGTCTATGTTGAATCAAGCCTATTTGGTACATTCCACCTTGCTTCTGCAGCCGCATTCGATCTTGGTGTATATGGTACTGTGGTTGGTGCAACAATGTTACTCATTTCTGTTTTAGGCGACTCTAGACATTCCAGTATGTCTGGTCCAGTACCCAAGGAGTAATGCATGATCAGTTTAGAATTTTTAATTGCATCTGCGATTGGATTATTGGTTGCCTCTGGTATTTACCTTATTCTTCGAGCTCGTACCTTTCCTGTTGTACTTGGATTGGCAATGATTGGCTATGCCGTGAATATTTTTCTATTCGCAATGGGAAGAATACAAATCAGCTCACCTGCCATTCTCATTCAGGCAACAAAAGTCACTGATCCTTTACCACAAGCATTGGTACTCACAGCAATTGTGATTGGCTTTGCGACCACAGCTTTTATTGTGCAATTGGCATTGCGTAGCCGATATGAATCGGGTACTGACCATGTCGATGCAAAAGAGGAACCAAGTAGTTTTGACCCACGCGAGGATGAGCCGTAATGAGCAGCTTTTTAGATTTTTGGTATGCTCACTCTCCGATTATGAGTGTGTTGATTCCAGCATTTACTGGTTTCTTACTCATTTTACTGGGCAATCCTGGTTCTGGGGCTTTAAAACATGATTGGCGGCAGCCTTGGCGTCGTGGTCTGAGTTTAGTTTCTATTGTTCTCGGACTTGCGACTGCTATTGCTTATCTGCTTCAAGCCAATACTGGAAAAATATTTGTTTATCAATTGGCTGAATGGTCCGCACCATTTGGTATTGTCTTGGTGCTTGATCGTTTATCCGCATTAATGTTGGTGCTTACCTACGCGCTTGCAACCCCAATTTTATGGTTTGCCAGTAAGGAATGGGATGAGCGTGGTCGCTACTTCCATGCGATGTTCCATCTATTGCTGATGGGATTAAGTGGTGCATTTTTAACAGGCGATTTATTCAACCTCTTCGTGTTCTTTGAAATATTGTTAATGGCGTCTTATGTATTGCTATTACATGGTCAAGGCAAAGCACGTTTTCAACTTGGTATACATTACGTCACGATTAACTTACTTGCTTCTGCCCTGTTCTTGATTGGATTAGGGATGATTTATGGCAGTGTGGGCAGTTTAAATATGGCAGATGTAGGACGATTGTTACCGACTTTAGACAACGATCAACATCGACTTGCCGTAGCGGGTGGTTTACTGCTGTTCGTGGTCTTTGGAATTAAGGCAGCCATGTTACCTGTCGGTTTTTGGCTACCAAAAACTTATGCTGTCGCAACAACACCTGTTGCTGCCATTTTTACGATTATGACCAAAGTCGGTGTGTATGCGATTTTACGCGTTAATGGCACAGTATTTAATGATGCTTTAGCTGCGCATTTTCTTCAAACATGGTTACTGCCGATTGGTTTGTTGACTTCACTTTATGGGGTCATTGGAGCGCTGGCTGCAGAGCGTTTGCGTCGTTTCGTCGGCTTTATGATACTGTCTTCGATTGGCACAATCTTAGTTGCTATTGCAATGCTGAATACACAAGCATGGTCGGCAGGTTTATATTATCTTGTACATAGTACTGTGATTGCAGCATCGTTCTACTTAGTGTGTGGCTGGATTACTTCACAACGTGGTGCAATGAAAGATCATCTCAAAGTTGCGCCTAAAATGAAGCAAGACAAAGTATTGGCAATGACATTCTTTGTGATTGCATTGATGATGGCTGGCTTACCACCATTTAGTGGCTTTTTAGGCAAGGTTTTGATTTTGCAAGCCACTGCAAATATGGCAGCGCAAGGCTGGATTATTGCGGTGATTTTAATCGTTAGCCTATTGAGTATTATTGCTTTTACCCGCGTCGGATTCATTCTGTTTTGGCGTGCAACTGCACCTGAAAATAATCCTAAAGAAGAGGCTTATGCTGCTTATCAAGCTTTGCCAAATCAAGCACCGCCACGCAACGATAAAACGATTTATCTGCTATTGGCAGGTTTAATTGCCTATGTCGTCTGTGTCGCACCGATTTTAAATTATGTTGAAAAAACAGCAGCACAAATTACTGATGCCTCTTTGTATCAACATGGTATTTTAAAAACTGATGAACAAGGACAAACCATTAGTGTCCAACCGTTCGATCCAAACTATGTTCCTGAAACCAAATACAATGGTGAAATGGTCGATCCAAACGCGCATTATATTCCTTATATTATTAGCCCAGATACGCTACAAGGTGAACATATCTCCGAGTATAAGCAACGTCAAATCAAAGGACAGGAACAGCAGCATACGGAAAATAATCAACTGAAGCCAATGGAGCAATAAATGCAAAATCAATCATTATTGACCCGTATAGTGCCACATCCCTTTGTATCGGTGATTGTGGCAATGAGTTGGCTGATGCTGAATCATAGCGCTGAAAGTTTTGACATTGTGGTTGCAATCGCTCTAGGCTTGATTATTCCCAAATTGATCCAACCCTTTATTGTTTGCACCCCGAATATTCATTGGAAAAGTGCAATTCAATTATTCTTTGTAGTGCTATGGGACATTATCATCAGTAATATTAAAGTCGCAAAACAGGTTTTGGGACCCACAAAAAATCTCCAACCGAAGTGGTTTCGGATTCCTTTAGACACTGATCATGAACACGTCAATACCCTGTTGGCAATGATTATTACCACCACCCCCGGAACTGTCAGTGCGGGGATAGATCAAGAGCGTGGTGACATTTTGGTTCATGCCTTAAGTTGTGATGATGTGGATGCTGAAATCCAAGCGATTAAAGCACGCTATGAAGTCCCGTTAATCGAGATATTTGACCTTCAACAAGGAGAACGCTCATGAGTATCCTGCCTTATGCGTTAGGCATCTGCCTCGTTGCTGTCACGCTCTCTATGTTGCTGTGTTTAATCCGTTTGGTGATGGGACCTTCGATTGTAGATCGCTTATTGGCACTAGATACCTTGTTTTTAAATGCGACCTGCTTAATCGTTATTTTGGGGATTTACTGGGCCAGCACCTCGATGTTTGAAGGTGCACTTTTGGTCGCCATGCTTGGCTTTGTTTCAACTGCAGCGCTGGCTCGCTATTTTACAACGGGTCATGTTATTGATTAAAGAGGACGATCATGGAAAATAATATGCAACTCATCATGGAAATTATCGTTTCATTCTTCCTCATCATTGGTGCATTTTTTACTTTGGTGGGTGGTATCGGGATGGTCAAACTGCCTGACTTATTTATGCGACTTCATGCGCCCACAAAATCCAGTACTTTAGGTTTAGGTAGCTTTTTACTTGCAGGTATGATTTACGCTGCATTTAATAGTCGCTTAGGTTTTGCAGAACTGCTCATTACCTTGTTGGCTTTTATTACTGCACCTGTATCTGCAAACTTAATTGCGCAAGCCGCAATCCATTTACGACTCCGTTCTACCTCTGGCGATGTTCCTGAAGCAATCAATCGCCCTTTACCTTGGCAACGTCAGAAAATCATCAAACAATTTAAGGATGATATTTAATCCACCTTGAGCTTAAAAGCAGTGTTAAAGATTCAGTTTTAACACTGCCTCATACCGCGCCTTAACACAAGAACTCTCAGTAAATGAAGTCACATTTCAAGATAATTGACTTAATATTAATAAGGCAATACTAAGCCTTCTAAAATAAGAAATTAGAACACCATTCCACATAAATTTAAAATTCAACGCTATGCCAATGCAGTGAAACATGTACAATAAAATCAGCTTAATAAATGAGATTGAGTATGTATACTGGCATTGTTCAAGGCTTAGAAAAAGTGGTCAATATCCGACATAGCGATCACTTTACAACCCTTTATATTTCTAATGAAAATCACTTTTTCGACGATATATTTATTGGTGCAAGTGTTGCAATTGATGGAACATGCTTAACCGCAACAGGTTATGATACCGTGTTACATACGGTGTCATTTGATGTCTCAGCACTCACCACATCGCTGACCACACTACAATTTTTAAACATTGGCGATCAAGTCAATATCGAAAGGTCGATTAAAGCTGGAATGGAAAATGGTGGACACAATCTTTATGGACATATTGAAGGTATGGCAACCATTAAAGATGTTATCCATACAGGTGAGACTGTACATATTGATCTTGTCATCCCTGATGAAAATATCAAATACTTCTTTAAAAAAGGTTTTATTGGGCTGCAAGGTTGTAGCCTAACCGTCAATCGAGTTGATCGACAAAGCAATGAAATATCCGTGGATTTAATTCCAGAAACCTTAAGATTGACCACCTTTAAACATGTCCAAATCGGTGGAAAACTCAATTATGAAATCGACCAAATGACCCGTACTATGGTGGATACTTTAGAAAGTATCCATCAACGTCTCAATGAAAAATAAAAAAAGCCAATATAAATCATTGGCTTTTCAAGTGCGATTCAATCTTTAACTATACAATGGTGGATGAACTTCTTCTTGGAAACTTTCCATTCCATAATCATCCGCCAACTTTTCCTTCCAATAAGCAACAATCTTTGAATAATCAATTTCATCTGGATGAAAATCAGCTTTGTAATAAGACAAATATTCTGGAATCAATGAAATCAGCATCTTAGAAATCATATAAATTCCAAAAATATTTTGTGGTACTTTCGGCAAACTTTTTTTCCAGTCTTGCATAAACAAACGTGTTGCAGAATAGAACGTTAAACTTGCAAAACCCGTGGTTACATTGCGCATGACTGTGCGACGAGTACGGTCATCCTTATAAATCGCCTGATATACATCAAAAGCCACTGAACGATGCTCGATTTCCTCAATGGCATGCCATACCCAAAGTTTGACCGCATCATCATCCAATGTACTTAAAACTTCAGGATGCCGCAAAATATAGCCTCCCAACAAGGCAGTAAAGTGTTCAAAAGCAGCGGTGACTGCAAGCTGTAATTTTGGATGTACACTTTTTATAAATGCATCGCGGCGAGCTAACCATGCTTGAAAACTATCGAGGTTATAATCATCACGACGCCATGCATCATTGAATTCTGTATGTGCTTTGGAATGCATCGCTTCTTGCCCAATGAATGCAGCGATTTGTGCCTGTAATTTTTCATCTGTAATTTTGTCACGCACATTGCGGACACTATGCACAAAGAATTGCTCACCGATTGGAAAAGTCGAAGATAATGCCGTGAGTAAGTGAGACATCACGGGTGAATTCGCAAAAAAATGTCTACGAATGGCTTTAGGGTTAAAGCTTGGTTTACGGACTTTAATACCAATAGCTTTAGGACGATTTAAATATGATTTTTCTGCCGTCACTTGAACTGTTGACATCGGTCTAATCCTACATTTGTCTGAATTTAACCTATATTGGCACAATCTCAATATTTGTATATTGCAGAATCATTCATCAAGTAGCAAAAATGCTCACTATGTCAAAAAAGCCAGATAAACATTGATAAAAACCTTTTTAAAATATGGGATAAAAATTTAAAAATCAATAAATTAGGATAAAAATAAAGCTTTTATAATGATTTATATTTTGTCACTAAAACCTACAAAGTTCCGACAAAAACAAAGCCTGCGATGACGCAGGCTTTGGAAATGGGTCTTTGAATGTTAAGCGTTTAAACATCAAACATCAAGGTAATCCAAAATACCTTCCGCTGCTTCACGACCTTCCCAGATTGCGGTCACAACCAAGTCAGAACCACGAACCATATCACCGCCTGCAAAGATTTTTGGGTTAGAGGTTTGGAATTTAAATTCTTGCTTTTCAGCAGCAAGTACTCGACCAGAACCATCTAAATCTATGTTTGCGCCTGCAAACCAATCCGCTGGAGAAGTACGGAAACCAAAAGCAAGCAATACAGCATCTGCTGGTAAAACTTCTTCAGAACCCGGAATCGGTTCAGGGCTACGACGACCACGGCTATCTGGCTGGCTGAGTTGAGTCGTTACAAATTTAACACCTGTCACTTTACCATTTTCGCCTACGATTTCAATCGGTTGACGATTGAATTGGAATTCCACACCTTCCTCACGCGCATTCTTCACTTCACGGCGAGAACCTGGCATGTTTTCTTCATCACGACGGTAAGCACAAGTGACCGTTTCAGCACCTTGACGGATTGAAGTACGGTTACAGTCCATCGCAGTATCACCACCGCCAAGAACGATAACTTTTTTGCCCTGAACGCTGATGTATTCAGATGGATCTTTTTCCCAGCCTTGTGTACGATTTACATTGGCGATCAAGAAATCCAGCGCATCATAAACGCCATCAAAATCTTCACCTGCAAAGCCGCCTTTCATGTAGGTATATGTTCCCATACCCATGAATACAGCGTCATAGTCTGCAAGTAATTGGTCAATGGTGATGTCTGTACCAATTTCAGTATTCAAGCGGAATTCAACGCCCATACCGGTGAAGATCTCACGGCGGCGTTTCATTACATCCTTTTCCATTTTGAATTCTGGAATACCAAATGTAAGTAAACCACCGATTTCAGGACGTTTATCAAAAACAACAGGTTTTACCCCATTACGTACCAAAATATCTGCACAACCTAAACCGGCTGGACCTGCACCAATAATTGCAACTTTTTTGTCGGTCCATTTTACTGAGGACATATCTGGACGCCAGCCTAAAGCAAAGGCAGTATCGTTGATATATTTTTCCGCATTACCAATGGTTACAGCACCAAAACCATCGTTTAAGGTACAAGCACCCTCACATAAACGATCTTGTGGGCAAACACGACCACAGACTTCAGGCAATGTATTGGTTTGATGGCAAAGCTCTGCAGCTTGGAAAATACGCCCTTCTGCAATCAGCTTTAACCAGTTTGGAATATAGTTATGTACAGGACATTTCCATTCACAATACGGGTTACCACAGCCTAAACAACGGTGGGTTTGGTTTGCTGCCACTTCCGCTGTAAAAGGTTTATAAATTTCCACAAACTCTGCTTTGCGGACATTAATATCTTTTTTCTCTGGATCTTGGCGTGCTACATCCAGAAATTGAAAGTCATTATTTAGGCGCTCTGCCATGTCTCTCTCCGTGGGTGAGCGTGGATAACTTTTTCACTTGTGTATATCTGTAAAGTTATCCACACCTACCTAAAATATGAGTAGTGGAATTATTGTGGATCTGCTTGAGTTGTCTTCAAAAGCGTTTGCAAATTAGCAGCTTTTGGTTTCACTAGCCAGAATTTACGGCTATAGAAATCAAACTCGTTGCGGATCTTGTACGCCCAAGCACTACCTGTTTCAGCAATATGTTCATCTAAGATGCGAAGTAAGAATTCTTGATGTTCTTCCATCGCTTCTGTAGAAATACGGTTTAACTCAATTAATTCGTGGTTGTAGTAATCGACGAAGTCATTGTCCAAGTCAAGTACATAAGCAAAACCACCAGTCATACCAGCGCCAAAGTTGTGACCAACTTTGCCGAGCACAGTCACGATACCGCCAGTCATATATTCACAGCAATGGTCACCAGCGCCTTCGATAACAGCAAATGCGCCAGAGTTACGTACAGCAAAACGCTCACCTGCTGTACCTGCTGCAAATAATTTACCGCCTGTCGCACCATACAAACATGTATTACCAATAATCGCTGTTTCTTGGGTTTGGAATGGTGAACCTTTTGGTGGGAAGATCGAAACTCGACCACCTGCCATACCTTTACCAACATAATCGTTTGCATCACCTTCAAGGCTAATATGCAAACCACCCGCATTCCAAACACCCAGTGATTGTCCTGCTGTACCGGTTAAATTCACTTTAACTGGGTGTGCTTCCATACCCAAGTTGCCATAACGTTTTGCGATTTCACCAGACAAACGCGCACCAATCGAACGGTCACAGTTACCCACAGTGAAATGGAACGCACCACCAGTACTTGCTTCAATTGCAGGTAACATTTCAGCCACCATTTTCTCAGCAAGGATACCTTTATCAAACGGCTCGTTGCCTTGTACTTGGCAATATTGTGCTTTCCCTTCCGCAGATGGATGCGATTCTAACAATGCACTCAGGTCTAAGTGCGCATGTTTTTCTGTTTCACCTGGCAACATTTCCAACAGATCAGTACGACCAATCAAGTCTTTTAATGATGCTACACCGAGTGCTGCCAACCATTCACGAGTTTCTTCCGCAATAAAGTGGAAGAAATTAATCAGCATTTCTGGCTCGCCAATATAATGCTCTTGACGTAAATGATCTTGTTGCGTTGCAACACCTGTTGCACAGTTGTTCAAATGACAAATACGCAGGTATTTACAACCTAAAGCAATCATTGGTGTTGAACCGAAACCGAAGCTTTCCGCACCTAAAATTGCTGCTTTTACAACATCTAGACCCGTTTTCAAACCACCATCAGTTTGTACACGAACTTTGCCACGTAAATCATTGACACGAAGTGCTTGATGCGCTTCAGAAAGACCCAATTCCCATGGTGAACCTGCATGATGAATTGAAGATAATGGCGAAGCAGCTGTACCACCATCATAACCCGAAATAGTAATGAAGTCAGCGTATGCCTTAGCCACACCAGCAGCAATCGTACCTACGCCAGGCTCTGAAACCAGTTTCACTGAAACCATCGCTTGAGGATTGACTTGTTTTAAGTCAAAAATCAATTGTGATAAATCTTCGATTGAATAAATATCATGATGTGGTGGTGGAGAAATCAAGGTCACACCAGGCACTGAATAGCGTAAACGGGCAATTAGACCATTCACTTTACCGCCAGGTAACTGACCACCTTCGCCCGGTTTCGCACCTTGGGCTACTTTAATCTGCAAAACTTCAGCCGATGTTAAATATGCAGGTGTTACACCAAAACGACCAGAAGCAATCTGCTTAATTTTAGAGTTACGGATCGTGCCATAACGTGCAGGATCTTCACCGCCCTCACCAGAGTTTGAACGACCGCCAATAGTGTTCATTGCAATTGCAATCGCTTCATGCGCTTCAGGAGATAAAGCACCTAAAGACATACCTGCTGAGTCAAATCGCGGTAAAATTTCTTCAACCGATTCAACTGCTTCTAATGGAATAGAATGCTCAGTTTTCAGTTTTAATAAGTCGCGAATTGTAGCAATTGGACGTGTATTCACTAACTCAGCATATTCTTTAAAGTCAGCATAGTTTCCAGAACGTACTGCTTTATGCAAAGCATTGATTACGTCTGGATTGAATGCGTGATATTCTTTATCAAATACAAATTTGAGTAAGCCACCTTGGTCAATCGGTTTACGCGATTTCCAAGCTGTTTCCGCTAATTTTTTCTGATCATTTTCAAGATCAGTGAATGTTGCACCTTTAATACGGCTTGGTACACCTGTGAAACACTTATTCACGACTTCATCAGACAAACCAACGGCTTCAAACAACTGACCACCACGGTAAGATGCAACTGTAGAAATCCCCATCTTAGACAAAACTTTGAGTAAGCCTTTCTCAATGCCTTTACGGAAATTTGCCTGTGCATGGATTGGGTCGCCCAATAACTCACCTTTTGCAATCAAGTCATTGATTACATCATATGCAAGATATGGGTAGATCGCCGTAGCACCGAAACCTAAGATCACCGCAAATTGATGTGGATCGCGTGCTAAAGCAGTTTCAACAATAATGTTGGCATCGGTACGCAAACCTGCATTAATCAGGAAATGATGGATTGCACCTGTTACCATAGCAGAATTGGCAGGCAGATAACCCTGACGGATTTTCTTGTCTGAAATTACCAATAAAGTTTTGCCATCACGAATCGCCTGTGCAGATTCTTCACAGATTCTGCTGATCGCAGCTTCAAGACCTTCCGTTTCAGGATAGTTCAAATCAATATCTGCAATTTCATAACCTTTACGACCCAAGGTACGAATCTGATGCATTTTAGAGTTTGACAAGACAGGGCTTGAAATAATCAAGCGATCTGCATGTTCAGGACCTTGTTCAAATACATTTTGCTCACGCCCCATACATGTTTCTAACGACATCACGATAGATTCACGCAGTGGGTCAATAGGTGGATTGGTGACTTGGGCAAATTGCTGACGGAAGTAATCCGTGACATGGCGAACCTGACGTGACAACACAGCCATAGGAGTGTCATCTCCCATAGAACCCACAGCTTCCTGACCGCTTTCCGCAATTGGACGTAATAGTTGGTCACGCTCTTCAAAGGTCACCATAAACATTTTTTGCGCTGCTTTTAGGTCATCGCCTTTTAAGCCTTGATCGCATAAATATTCTTCAAGTTCTGGGCTACCTTGCACACGAACTGAGTTTTCACGCAACCATTCACGATATGGACGCATTTTTTTCAGATGATTACTGACGTCTTTAGTATCCAGCATTTTGCCTGTGAATGTATCAATCACAAGAATTTGCCCTGGACCTACACGACCTTTCGATACCACATCTTCAGGTTCATAACCCCATACACCAATTTCTGATGCCAATGTAATATAGCCATTTTTAGTGATCACCCAACGCGCAGGACGTAAGCCATTACGGTCAAGCATACAAATCGCATGGCGACCATCTTGAATCACCAGACCTGCAGGACCATCCCATGCTTCCATATGCTTTGAGTTGAACTCATAAAATGCACGTAAATCCGCATCTAAAGTTTCAACGTTTTGCCAAGCAGGTGGTACCAACATGCGCAATGCACGGAATAAGTCCATACCACCGCCAACAAGAAGCTCAAGCATGTTGTCCATACTTGACGAATCTGAGCCTGTCCGATTTACAATCGGATTAAGCTCTGTGATCCCTGGCAATAAAGGGTTTTCGAACTTTGGTGTACGTGCTACCGCCCAGTTACGGTTTGCTGTAATGGTATTGATTTCACCATTATGTGCCAAATAACGGAAAGGCTGTGCCAATGGCCAACGAGGCAAAGTATTGGTAGAGAAACGTTGATGGAAAACAACGATATGTGAATCCAAACGTTCATCAGCAAGATCTTTGTAGAATTCTGCAATATATGCAGGCATCATCAAACCTTTATAGCTGATTACAGTAGAGCACAATGTAGTGACATAGAAATACGGGTCAGCAGTCAGCTGTTGTTCAGCACGACGACGTGCCATAAGTAACTTACGGTTAAACTCAACCTCAGTTACGCCCATTGGGCAGTTGACAAAAATTTGTTCGAACGCAGGCAAAGACTGCATTGCAATTGAACCCAATGCATCATTATTGGTGGGAATAACACGCCAGCCAATCACACGACAACCTTCATCCTCAATTTCTTTAGTGAGAATCTTTTTCGCATGCGCTGCAAGAGCAGGATCTAAGTTTAAGAATACTGTACCGACTGCAAATACTTCACTCAGTGTAATGTCACTAATTTTCTTTGCTTCTTCACGAAAAAATGCTTTCGGCATAGCCAAGAGTAAACCACAACCATCACCGGTCTTACCATCTGCGGCAATACCACCTCGGTGTGTCATACAACTTAGACTATGAATCGCGGTCTTGACTAAATCATGACTCGCATCACCCTGCATATGGGCAATCAAGCCGAAACCACAGTTATCTTTAAACTCATCCGGTTGGTATAAACCTTGAGCGGGAGCTACAGTATTAGGCGATGGCATGTGCATAGCGTACCCTTCTTTCTACATAGGCCCATGAGGGCGAAAAACATTCAAACACTCAATTACGATTTTTAAGTATTTTCGTATACCAAGTAAACACTTAGTCTAAATCGAATACCAGTCCGTTTTTTACTTTAATTGCAAAATTGTTTTACAGCTTTCGCACTGAAATAAAGCACCAATCATGACTTAAAATCGCACACCAACTAAATCATTTCGCTCCAAAATAGGGACAATCAACTCAATTAGCGCAACAATAAAGCAAAAAATATGCCAGTTTTTATTTTTGTTCACCAAATCGCTAAAATACAGTGAAATAAAGATATTGATTAAAATTAGCTGTTTCTTATAAATACATTTTTAGCACCATTTTTGTGCAAATCATAAATCTCACGATCTATTTTGCTTCATTTTAGCGCTCATTTAATTAAATGGATCACTCACTTCATGCTCTACAGGTTTCTTTTCAGTTGCAACGCCACTCGATTCTTTTGTCCCAGAGGATGTTTGAGTGGTTGAATTTGATTTTTGCACATCAACAACCTTGCCCGAGGCATCACGACGAGTAATTGTCGTCTTGGTGGTTTCATTGTTTGCACCAGAAGAATTGGTCAATGATGATAAAGCTGATTTGGCTTGAGCCAATACAGTTTCATCGACCACTGGCAACGGGGCTGACTTCAATTTAACTTCATAAAGTTTATTGGCGCTTGCCATTTCATCTGCGCCTAAATCATTCACCAAAGCGCTATACTTCTCAAATTGAATTGATTGAGGATGTATCGATGCAGGCAATTTGAGGTTTAACTGTTGTAATTGCGCTTTCGCCTGATCATCCGTTTTAAATAATCCATAAGCTAAAACATACTGTTCTGTTTGATTTTCGCCACTTAAACGGAAATAGATAAAATTTTTACGATCGGCTTGTTTTTGTAAAAAACTTTGAATGACATCTTCATTTGAAGCTTTGAACAATTCGATTGTCCATGCCTTTTTATTCTCTTGAAAAAACTTTGTTCCACGAAATTCAGCATCGTGATTACCTGCAGTCACCACACGAGTGGTCATTTCAAGTGGACGCACCTCATCCATTAAAGCGCCCAAATGTGCAGTAGCCGCCACTTTTTCTGGTTGAATCTGGACTTGGGTCTCTTCAATCGGATTTTCTACAGTGACCAATTCTTTAGTATCTGTGACTGCCCAAAAAATCACGGCAATCACCAGACACAGCAATCCACCAACCAACCAAATATATTGTCGAATATTTTGCCAATTTGTACGAATTGCTGCCATTTGAACACGAACCTTTTTCTATATTTGATTTGCTAAAATCGCTTGTTTCATCAACTCAACGTCAAAATCATTGGTAATGACAGCTTGCCCGAGTTGTTTCATCAATATTAAACGAAGTTGACCATTTAATACTTTCTTATCATGCGACATATAAGCCAAAAATTCATCTAATGGAATTTGTGGACATGCTACAGGTAATTGCGCACGTTGTATGATTTTTTTTGTACGCACTAAATCATTAAATGAAATCCAGCCCATACGATGAGATAAATCAGCAGCCATCACCATGCCCGTTGCAACCGCTTCTCCATGCAACCACACCCCATAACCGAGATAAGACTCAATGGCATGACCAAAAGTATGCCCTAAATTTAACAGCGCACGCTCACCTTGTTCTTTTTCATCATTGGCCACAATGCGAGCTTTATGTGCACAAGAACGATAGACGGCTTCTGCCAATAACTCGGGATCTTGAGCAACTAAACCATCCATATGTGCTTCTAGCCAAGTGAGAAATTCCACATCTCCCAACAGCGCATACTTAATGACTTCAGCCAAACCTGCTGAAAGTTCCCGTGCAGGTAGGGTTTTCAATTGTGCCATATCAGCCAGAACCACTTGAGGCTGCTGAAATGCACCAATCATATTTTTACCGAGTGGGTGGTTAATTCCTGTTTTTCCACCGACACTTGAATCCACTTGGGACAACAGTGTGGTTGGCACTTGAATAAAATAAACACCGCGTTGAAAACAGGCTGAGGCAAAACCAGCCATATCCCCAATCACACCGCCACCCAAAGCCAAAACCGTACAATCACGGTTAAAACCAGCCTCAAGTAAAGCATCAAAAATCAAGTTGAGATGTTCAATATTCTTGTATTTTTCACCATCTGGTAGGACACATGTTGCAACTTGCTTACCCAATTGTTGAATCGCTTCAACATAATGCGATAAATATAAAGGCTGAACAGTACTATTGGTCACTACCATCACTTGACGACCTTTAATATAAGGTTCAAGTAACTCTTGAGGATTTAAATGACTTCCAATAAAAATTGGATAGCGACGTTCACCCAGTTCAACATGTAAAGTTTGCATGATCCTGCCAAATAACAATGAATAAGAATTTACCGATTAAACAATTTCTTTTGAAACAATCAACTGCAATATTTTCATTGCCAAGTCTCGTGCAGCCCCCTGATTGGTTTCAATAATATAATGTGCAACATCTCGATACAATGGATCACGAATTTTAAGCAGATCTCTTAATTTTTTTTCTGGATTTTCCACTTGCAACAAGGGACGATTTTTATCTCGATGTGTACGCAATAATTGAATTTCTACAGGTGTATATAAATAAATCACAATACCCCGATGCTTGAGATATTCACGATTCATGGCTTGCGTTACAGCCCCACCGCCTGTCGCAACAACTAAATTCTTTTTGGAGGTTAAATCATCAATGACGATGGTTTCTCTAGTACGGAAACCTTGTTCACCCTCTTTTTCAAAAATCCAAGGAATGGATGCACCTGTTTTTCTTTCTATTTCATGATCGCTATCTAAAAAATCACGACCTAACAGTTCCGCAAGATGCCGACCGACTGTTGTTTTTCCCGCTCCCATGGGCCCTACCAAATAAATATTTGGCAGGGTTTCAAACTCTTTGCTTGGCAAGGAGTCACCTATCGAATTGCTTTCATTGAAACTATATTAATGATTTCTCGTACGACTGTCATTAACAATTCTTGGTGTCACAAAGATTAGCAGTTCACGTTTGTTCTCTGTTTTGGCATCTTTTCGGAATAAACGCCCTAAATAAGGAATATCTCCCAAGAATGGCACTTTAGTTTGGCTCGTGGTATTTTCTTGCTCAAAAATCCCACCCAAAACTACAGTTTCACCATTATCCACCAAGACATTGGTATTGATTTCATTCTTATTCAGAATGACCTCACCATTCGGGGCAATACCACCTCGAGAATCACTGGTAATATTAAGCTGCATTTGTACTTTACCATCAGGGGTAATACTTGGCGTCACGTCCAGACTTAATAACGCATCTTTAAATGATGTGGTTGCTGTTGCTGTACCACCAGCTGTTGATACTGTTTGATAAGGAATTTGTTGACCAGATGCGACTTTAGCCTTCTGTTTATCCGCCGTCATGACTTTTGGTGTTGAAATCACCTCACCATACCCATCAGATTGCAAAGCAGATAACTCCAAGTCCAACATAAAATCAGACAAACTGATTAAACCAAAAGCAATTTTACTTGCTCCAGCTGTTGTAACCCCAAGGTCTACATTCAGGTTATCAGGTCGTGTAATGGTATATTTTCCTTCATCATCAGGTGTTTTTAAATCCCAAAGCGTTTGGTCGCTCCCCCCCACCAAAAGGTCATTATTTTTGGTGATGCCTTGAGATAAAATACCCCATTTCACCCCCATCTCTTTGGTGAAATCCGTTGTAGCACGTACAATTCGTGCTTCAACCATTACTTGTTTTACTGAAACATCAAGGAGATCAACCATTTTACGAACTTTATCAATATTATTCGCAGTATCATTAATAATAAGTGTATTTGTTCGTATATCAGCTACTGCACTGCCTCTTGAACTCAATAAACTTTCCAAGGCCAAAGAATCTGTATTGCTTGTCCCATTCGCTTGAGCACCTTTAGGATTTCGAGAGTCCTCTAATAATTTCAAGACATCAGCAACTTTTGCATAATTTAGATTTATATATTCTGTTTGAATAGGTGCTAATTTTACACTTTGCGCTAATGCTTTTGCTTCATCCTCTTCGGCTTTAATTAACTCAGTTACAGGCGCAATCCAAATCACACTCCCATTACGGCGTTTATCCAAATTCTTTGTTTTAAGGATAATATCTAAAGCCTGATCCCAAGGCACATCTTTCAGACGCAAGGTAATATTGCCTTGTACCGAATCAGCAGCCACCATATTGATTCCCGTAAAGTCTGCCAATAACTGCAACACTCGACGGACTTCAATATCTTGGAAATCTAGCGATATTTTCTTGCCTGTATAAGATTGGCTTGAACTTGGGCGAGCCACCTTATTTTCTGCAGGTCGTTTCAAGCTGACGGTTAATTTATTTTCAGCTTGGAAAGCCATATATTCATAGCTACCCGATGATTGAATGGTGATGACACCATTGGAACCCTCGTTATAAGCGTCTACGCTAGAGACAGGTGTTGCAAAATCATTGACATTTAAACGACGCAATAAATGTGTAGGTATTTTATTTCCCAATGTTCGAATAACGACCTTACTACCTTGCTGCTGAACATCCACTGGGGTATTTGCACCCGAAAGACTCACAATTACTTGTCCTTCGCCAGTATTTCCACGTTGGAAGCCAATATCAGCAATCCCTTGATTTTGCTTATTGACCGTCGGAGATACATAACTCGGTAAGCTCGGTGCTTGATTGGCATTATTAATTTTTAAAATAAAAGTATTGCCTTCAACACGTGTTGTAAAAGCACCACTATTTTTTAAATTTACCGTTAACCGAGAACGTTGATCATCTGCAGCGACATCGACTGTTGAAGCCTCCTCACTCGCTACGGGAATAGATGCTTGGCTAATATTTTGTTTAGCATTGTCAAAATCCAACACTAAACGAGATGGATTATCCAATTGATAGGCTTGTGGCTGCGGAGGAAGACCATTAAACATGACACGAATTTCTGTACCTTGCCCCGGTATTTTCATCGGAACAATGTTAGTCATCGTGGTTTGTGCTGCTACAACTTGTGTAATTGCAATTGCGACCGTCGCCATAGTAAATTGACGAAGTTGACTATTCATAAACTTACCATCCCCAATCAAGATATTTTTCAAACTCTTTTTCATTTTTATTCCTTTATTCCGTTTTAATCCACTGGACCAATTAGAACTAGACTGCGTGGTCTTTCGATATAACCGTCTCGACCATCTGGAACAATTTCCAATAAATCAATACGGGTCGGTGTAATTTCAATAATTCGACCCTGATTCATCCCCATGTAATTGCCCAGTTGAACACGTTCAATTTCACCATCTGGTGTTTGGATTAATCCTACCGTTTGTCCTGCATTGCCCTTCATGCTTCCTTTCAGTGTCAACGACTCTAAAGGATAACTTTCAAGTGGCTGCGGTTGTCTAGAGAAATTCGGATACACTCGTTTTCCTGACATCACCTTTAATTCATTTGCCAACGAACTTGGTAAGAATGGACTACGCAATTGTTGTGCAGAATAATTAAAACTTGGCACAGGATTAAATACAGGTGCTGGTTCAATCGGCAAAGGTGTTTGACTACGAATATTTGCCATTTCCTGATTGACGGCATCAATCCTAGAGTCACAACCAACCAACAACAAAGTGAATGAGATTCCACAGATTATTTTATTGTGTTTTTTCATTGTGGTGTCCCTCCTTGCTGTGGTGTCGATGGTGCAGCTGGATTTGTCTGATTCACAGTTTTTTGAGCTTTCTGTTCATCAGCACCAATATAGCGATAGGTTTTTGCCTTAATGGTATAGTCAATCACAGGGACATCAGATTTTTTATCCTGACTGGCAGTTCCTGTAATGGTAAAATCATGCAAAGTAACAATACGTGGTAAAGCAGCGACACTACTGACGAAAGTACCAAATGAGTGATAGTCTCCTGTCGCATCAATGGAAATAGGTTGTTCAATAAAAAACTCTTGCTTCACTTCAGGTTCAAGTCTGATATTTTTAAATTTTAGCCCTGAACTCACCCCAGTCACGTTAATATCTTCAACCAAACTTGGAATTTCAGTTTCTTTTGGCAACTGTTCCAGTTGTTGATTGAAATTAGCTTCCATTTGCTGTAACTGAGCTTGATATTGTTGCAAATTTCGTAACTTAGAGTCTTTTTCTTTAAATTCATTCAGTAGATTCTGTTCAACTGTGCGTGCCTGATCAATTGCATCCAGCTTCGGTCTCACCGCAAGAAAATAGCCAATTGCACAAACCACAAAGAACAAAAATATCCAACAAGTAATTTTTACCGATAGCGGCCAACTACCATAGTTGTTCATATCCAAAGTATTGAACTGTTGAAAAAATTTCTCAACTGTCATTTTATTCTTTTTTGGAGCATCGTTTACTGATGAATCTAATTGCTCAAAATCTTCACGACTCATTTCGCACCCCCAGCAGCTGGAACTTGTTCAGCCTTTGTTGCACTATCATCTGCTACAGAAGCGATTTCCCCTAAATCTACAGTGACCACAAAGCTTCCATAAGACTCTTCTACTCGAGGAATCACGGATGTTTGTGCTTGATTTTTATTTTCTTCTGCAGCCAGGAACGAATTCATAAAGGCATTTCTATACCATTCAGAAGCTTCCAAACCACGCAATAATTCAGCAACGGTATTCGGACTTTCAGCTTTACCTTCGATGGTAAATTTATCCCCAACACGACTGAATTTCGTGATGTACATTTGTGCTGGAACGACACGAACCAATTCATCAACCAAGCGAACAATCACAGGACGTTGTCCTTGTAAACCTTGAATCAAC
This sequence comes from Acinetobacter sp. Ag2, assembly GCF_001005515.1. Taxonomy (NCBI): domain Bacteria; kingdom Pseudomonadati; phylum Pseudomonadota; class Gammaproteobacteria; order Moraxellales; family Moraxellaceae; genus Acinetobacter; species Acinetobacter sp. Ag2. Next base: position 77,631 of record NZ_LBNA01000046.1, on the reverse strand, counting down.
TTCATTCGCTCAATAATGGCATTACGACGCTCTTGCAATCCATCTAAAGTTTTTAATTGCATATCTAAGTTTTGATTGGTACTGGTTACCAACTGATTGGCTTGTTCTTGATCCTCAAGTTTATGATCAAAATAAAACCATGCTAATAACACAGTTGCTAATCCAATCAATGCGACACCCACACAGATTGCCACAAATTGCTTCTTTTTCTGTTCTCTTAGCTCATCACGCCAAGGGAGTAAGTTAATCTTTGCCATTAATCAAAACTCCTCAACGCTAAGCCACATGCAACCATAAGTGATGGTGCATCATTTTCTATTTTTCTTAAGTCAATTTGTGGTGAAAAACCCATTTGTAAAAATGGATTTGCAATGGTGACGCGATAACCAAGTTTTTGTTGTAATAATTTTGCCAGCCCAGGGATATTTGCATTTCCGCCTGCCAGCAAAATATGATCAATCTCATTAAATTGTGAGGAGGAGAAGAAGAATTGTAATGAACGTGCTGCTTGCTGGACCACAGCTTCTAAAAACGGCATTAACACTTCAGTTTCAAAATCATCGGGTAAGGTGCGGTCTTTCTTGGCACGACCTGCTTCCTCATAAGATAAACCATAACGATTTTGCACATCTTGTGTCAGTTGTTTGCCCCCAAACACCTGCTCACGCGTGTAAATAATCTTACCTTTTTGCATCACAGACAATGTGGTCATGGTATGACCAATATCTAAGATCCCAACAAGATTAACCCCGATAGGTAAAGTATCTGAAAAGACATCGAATGCACGTTCTATGGCATAGCTTTCTACATCTGCAATTTTAGGAGATAAGCCTGCAATTTCCAGAACTTCAACACGAGACTCAATATTTTCAGCACGTGTCGCCACCAAAAGTACATTCACTCGATTCGGATTGGCTAACTTATCATTCAATACTTCAAAATCTAAGCTCACTTCATCCAAAGGAAAAGGAATATATTGTTCAGCATCCATTCGAATCTGAACTTCTCTTTCCTCATCGGACATATCTGCATCCATTTCTATGATTTTATGAATCACCATAGAAGTAGGTACAGCAACAGCTACATTTTGCGATTGAGGGTTAGCAAGATTGACTGCTCGCTCTAATGCATCTGCAACTGCTTCTGGATTGAGAATGTTTTTTTCAACCACACTCCCATCAATCAGCGGACTTAATCCATAACTTTCAACCCAGTAACGACCGTTCTTAACAGAGAGCTCTAAAATTTTTACAGTAGTAGAACTAATATCTACTCCTACCAACCCCTTATTTTGCTTACGATATAGTCTAAGCACGATACATTTCCTATTATTTTTTTATCCCCAACAAATAACACAAACTAGCTGTATTTGGTCTTAATTTTTTACAGATACAATATCCCATCTAACAATCCATCACATGAGAAGCTATACTGACCACAATTAGTTTGCCATTAGCTATTATTAAAACTTACTTGTTATGAAAAAGCTATCTTGTTCAGGTCATATTCATCCCTTTTTTTTGCTGATTATTATTATCTTAGTCGCAATTCCGATGGGCTTTTATGGAATGTACCTATATATTGCCCCATCTCTGCCAGAAATGAGCTCTTTAAAAAAAGCGCCATTATTAAAACCTTTACAAGTTTACTCGGCAGATAATCAATTAATTGCTGAATATGGTGGCAAGCTTTCTGTGCCTGTGGAATACGATCAGATTCCGCCGCATTTCATTCATGCTTTCCTTGCTGCCGAAGATTCATCTTTCTTTGAACATAGCGGAATCAGCTTTAAGGGCTTAGGTCGTGCATTGAGTGAAAGTGTGACTGGATCAAATGTACAGACAGGTGGTTCGACCATCACCATGCAGGTTGCCAAGAACTATTATCTATCACCTGAACGTACTTTGAAGCGTAAATTGACTGAAGTATTTTTAGCCCGAAAAATAGAACAAAACTTATCCAAAGAAGAAATCTTATCTTTATATGTCAATAAAATTTTCTTAGGTAAAAATGCCTATGGTATTGCTGCTGCAGCAAAAATTTACTATGACAGAAGCTTAGATCAGCTCAGTATTGCACAAATGGCGATGATTGCTGGTTTGCCTAAAGCGCCTTCTAAATATAACCCTGTTGTAAACCCTGAACGTGCATTAGAGCGTCGTAACTGGATTTTGGGACGAATGCTTCAGCTAGGCTATTTGAAACAGGCTGAATATGAAAAAGCGGTTGCTGAACCGATTAACTTAAGCATGCCAGATCGCGGTTTAAGCAATAAATTTCCTTATGTCGGTGAAATGGTTCGCGCTGAATTGGTTGAAAAGTTTGGTGAACAAGCGATTGATTCGGGTTATAAAGTCTATACAACTGTTAATAGCCAGCGTCAGCAATATGCTGAAGATGCTGTACAAAAAGGTTTAGAAGATTACGACCGTCGTCATGGTTGGCGTGGTGCTGAGGCACATGACAAGCCACTCAAAGATTTTATTCCTTATGCCAATACATACCCTGCCGAAGTAATTAAAGTGGGTAGCAATACCTTTGAAGCCAAAATGCAAGATGGTTCAACGGTAACCGTCCCTTGGTCAGGAATGTCTTGGGCAAGAAAATACATCAATGCCAACGCTGTGGGTGGTGCACCCAGTCGTGCCTCGCAAATTGTTTCAGTGAAAGATATCATCCGTTTACGTCCCAATGACAATAAAACGGCTTGGTCTTTGGTGCAAACCCCGAAAGTCCAAGGTCAACTTATTGCTATCAATCCAAATGATGGTTCGATTGAAGCTGTGGTCGGGGGGTACAACTTCTATCAATCGAAATTTAACCGTGCATTACAAGGTTGGCGCCAACCAGGCTCCACCATTAAACCCTTTGTTTACGCACTTGCCCTTGAACGTGGTATGACACCTTATACTATGGTCAATGACAGCCCAATTACGATTGGTCGTTGGTCACCAAGAAACTCCGATGGTCGTTATTTGGGCATGATCCCATTACGTCGTGCCTTATATTTGTCTCGTAATACAGTATCTGTACGCTTACTACAAAGTGTTGGTGTCGAACGTGCACGACAATTACTAATGGACTTTGGGTTACAAGAAGATCAGATTCCGCGGAACTTCACCATTGCCTTAGGTACACCACAAGTACTTCCTGTACAAATGGCAACAGGCTATGCAGCTATTGCCAATGGGGGATATCGCATTCAACCGCATTTTATCAGTCGTATTGAAGATGCTTTTGGTAAAACCATCTATGAAGCAAGTCCTGAATATGCGTGTATTCCATGTATTAACCAAAAAAATCAGACAGTTGATGCCGAAGTCACCCCAGATGATGAAGTGATTGAAGGTGCCAATCTCAGTGTTGATGATGCAGCAACATCTTTAAGTAAAGAAGAGCAAAGTAAATATCGTCAAGCCCAACGTATTTTAAAATCACAGTCGGCCTTCGACATGGCAAATATTCTTCGTGATGTAATTGTACATGGTACAGGTCGTGCTGCACTTAAGATTGGTCGTGATGATATCGGTGGTAAAACAGGAACAACAAATGATGCTAAAGATGCTTGGTTTGCAGGGTTCAATGGTAAATTGGTTGCCATTGCCTGGGTAGGCTTTGACCAACCATCTACATTAGGTCGACGCGAATTTGGTGGTATTGCTGCACTTCCAGTTTGGACCAGCTTTATGGATAAAGCTTTAAAAGGCACGCCATCGGCTTGGGTACACTTTGATAAAGATGCTAAAGCACCAATTTCACGTGAACAACGTCATCAAACTCAAATTGATGACCAAACTCAAAACGAAAGCTATGGTTCATCTCCACCTTTAGCCCGTCCAATCTTTAGACCAGCTCCAGTTGCTCCAACACGTAACGCGTCCAATGATTTTGATGATTTACCTGATGAGGGTAATGATCTGCCGTTAAAGCCGAATAAAGCAACACCGCCTGCGATGAATCAAGGTGCTGCAAAACGGGAACAAGACTCGCTTGAAAATTTGATTAACGAAGTTCAATAGTCAAATTTCATCATAAAAAATGCCATCAATAGATGGCATTTTTTATGTCGATTAATTGGCTATTTTTTCTGGAAAATATACATCTGAAATGCAGCTTTTAATTCAGTTTGCGCTTGTTGTTCTAAAACCATACGCTTTTCAGGTTTTGCTTTATATGCATAAGGTGTCATAGCAATCAGATTTTTTAATTGTGCTTGATTTAACTCAAAAGTCGTTTCCACAATCGGTTGCTCAATCAAATCAAAATGCGCTTGTAATTGCTCAACAAACTTATGCGGATCATGCATTTTTACTTCATCAAATAAACCTTCACGCATTGCATACAAATGCTCAGGCGCAGGCGTAACCACGATGAGATAAGCCTGAGGCTTAAGGACTCGCAGGATTTCCTCAATAGGGATTGGGCTAAACAAACTGGTACATAGATCTATGGATTGATCTAAAACTGGTAATGTCGCTCCTGTTCCCACAATCCAAGTCACTTTTTTATTGAGCTTTGCAGCCACCTGTACTGCATTTTTCGCAATATCTACCCCAACACATTGCATCACCTCATGTTGCATTGCATCAGTATAGTAGCCTTCACCGCAACCGATATCCAACAGATTTTCAATACGTAAATCTCGAATTTTTTTTACGATTGCTTGTTGTAAAGGTGCATAAAATCCATCACTGAGAAAAGCCCGTCGCGCTTGTACAGATTCAACAGTATCCCCTGGATTTTTACTGTGTTTGTGTTGTACCACATGTAAATTGACATAACCTTGCTTTGCGACATCATAACTATGATGATTTACACAGCGCCAAGTTCGACCTGATAGGCTTAACCCCTCACGGCATACAGGGCACATCAATAAATTCATCGTATTCTCCACAAAATATAGTAAAAGCCAATAAAAAAGCCGGCAAATGCCGACTTCTTCAACTGACTTTGGCTTATCGTAATTTTAATGTCATTAGACCTAAAACTACCAGCATAATTGTAATAATCCAGAAACGGATCACCACTTGAGTCTCACGCCAGCCTTTCTTTTCATAATGATGATGTAAGGGTGCCATCAGGAAAACACGTTTATTACGCATACGTAGCGATCCGATTTGCAAGAATACTGAAATCGCTTCAACAACAAATACCCCACCCATGATCGCGAATACTATTTCTTGACGAACCATCACTGCGATTGTACCCAACATCGCACCTAGGGATAATGCCCCTACATCGCCCATAAAGACTTGTGCAGGGTGTGCGTTATACCATAAGAATGCTAAACCAGCACCAATCATCGCAGCACAGATAATCACCAATTCAGATGTATATTTCACATAAGGAATATGTAAATAATTGGCAAAGCGGACATCACCTGCCAAATAAGCAAAAACACCTAAACCAGCCGCAACCAAGACAATTGGCATGATCGCCAAACCATCCAAGCCATCAGTTAAGTTCACCGCATTTGAACCACCATTAATGACCAAATAGGTGAAAATAATAAACCCAATCCCCAATGGAATTGCAGACAATGGAATACTCAAATTCTTAAAGAATGGAATCAACAAATCCAACATATTGGCTGTATGTATAGGGTTATCCTGCTGAGTTGCAATTACATACAATGCAATACCTGCTCCCAGTGAACCGACAGATGTCCAAAAGAATTTTTTCTTAGCAGGCAAACCAGCATTGTCTTTATAACGAACTTTAATCCAGTCATCTGCCCAGCCAACTGCACCAAAGATCACCATAACCATTAAAACAATCCACACATAAGGATTGGATAAGTCTGCCCAAAGCAAAGTACTAATCCCAATGGAGAGTAGGATTAAAATCCCGCCCATGGTTGGTGTACCCATTTTCTTGGCATGATTTTCAGGTGCAAACGAACTGACTGCTTGACCATATTTGAGTGCTTGTAGTTTACGAATCATCACTGGACCCAAAGCCCAACCAATCGCAAGTGCAGTCAATACACTGAGCAATGCGCGTAACGATAAGTATCGAACAACTTGGAACGCATTTTCATAACCCGCCAAGTGTTGAAATAACCAAAACAGCATTAAACTTTCTCCATCAAATCAGCCATCAACGTTTCCATATGGGTATAACGAGAACCTTTAAATAAGAAACTCATGGACTGGGGTTGATGTGTTTTTATTAAACTTAATAATAAAGGCAAAGCTTGTTCTTGATTCAGAAAAGCTTGTAATTTTTTACCATATTGAGTGCTTCGAGCACCTTCTTGTGTTGCAGGAGCAAACTCGCCTACAGCGACAACAAAATCAATACCACTCACTGAAACGAGATCACGACCTAGCATGTAATGCTGTTGAGCCGCAGTATCTCCCAGCTCTCCAATATCCCCGATGACCATGACTTTAATTCCTTGCTGTTGTGCAAGCACCTCAGCTGCGGCACGCATGGACGTTGGATTGGCGTTGTAGGTATCATCAATCAATAAATGATTATTTTTTTGAATAAAGTTTAGACGCCCTTTAGCCCCTTGTGCAGACTCTAAACCAGCAACAATATCCTCTAAAGCGATACCGATTGCTAAGGCGAATGCTGTTGCAGCCTCTGCATTATGTACATTGTGTACACCTGCAAAAGGCAAATTAACCAATTTGGAGCCTTGTGGTGTATTGATGGTAAATATTGCTGATTGTGCAAGCAACTGAATATCTGTTGCAAAAACCTCACCACCATCCCCAAAACTCAAACAATGTTCTGTCTGTGTAGCTTGACGAATCGTATCAGTGAAATCATCAGCCGCAGGAATAATAGATGTTCCTGTTTGATCAATATGGCGATAAATTTCAGATTTAGCACGACAAATTCCATCGCGACCGCCAAACTCACCTAAATGTGCAGTGCCGATATTGAGAATACCCGCCACCTGAGGTTGTACCAAGTTTGAAGTATAGTCAATTTCACCTTGATGGCTTGCACCCAGCTCCATGACTGCATATTGATGTTCTGAACGCAGTTCCAAGAGCATCATTGGCACACCAAGATCATTATTTAAATTACCACGAGTAATCAAAGTCGGAGCTAAACGTGTAAGGATACTACCCAACATTTCTTTGGTGGTGGTTTTACCACTACTGCCAGTCAGTGCAATCACTTTTAATTGAGGATGCTGAGCGCGACGATACGCACCTAAATGTCCCAATGCCAAACGGGTATCTTCAACAACCAACTGACAAATATTGGCTTCAACAGGATGGCTGACAATCGCAATTTGGCAGCCATTTTCAGCCACTTGCACAACAAAATCGTGTGCATCAAAACGTTCACCTTTAAGCGCTAAAAACACATCACCCAATTCAGCATGGCGTGAATCAGTTAAAATACGTTTAATTTCACCTTGTGGTACTTGATCTAAATACCAATATCCTTGAGTTGCTTCAGCAAGTTCTGTTGCTGACCATGGCTCTAAAGGTACAGTACTCGTCGTCGAGGTATGCATCGTTTATTCCTACTGAGCTGGATAGGCTGAATTGGTTTTATGGTGTTGCGCATCTATAGCAGATTGCACTTCAACAACATCATCAAACCAATGACGCACCCCATCTATTTCTTGATAGTTTTCATGTCCTTTGCCAGCAATCACCACAATATCGCCTGCTTGGGCATGCTTGACTGCATATTTAATCGCTTCACGACGATCACGAATCTCATGCACCTCGTGCTGGCTAAAATCGATATCTTGTTTCATGTCGGCAAAAATTTGTTCAGGATTTTCAGTGCGTGGATTATCTGATGTCATCACCACAGGGGTGGCTTGTTCCAATGCTGCTTTGGTCATCAAAGGACGTTTACCACGATCACGATCACCTCCACAACCAAATACTGCCCAAAGTTGATTTTCAACATGGCGCTTTAAAGTTTTTAATACTTGGGTTAATGCATCTGGCGTGTGGGCATAGTCGACAACAAATAATCGATCCTGATCACGAATGACTTGCATTCGTCCTGGTGCGCCTTTTAACTTTGGTACTTGTTCAATCAACTGTTTTAAATCAAAGCCTGCTTGCTCAGCGACAATTAAACTTGCCACAAGGTTTTCAATATTAAAATGCCCAAGCAATGGGCTATGTACAGTAAATTCGCCTTTGGCTGTTTTTAAGTGAAAAACTGCACCATCCAAGCTGTATTTAATTCCAAAGACCTGATAATCAGCAGCTTTAGAAGTCGAATAAGTCAATACTTTAGGGTGCGACAGATTACTGCTCGCAGCATTCATCATCAAATCAGCATGCGCATCATCAATATTAATAACTGCGACTTTTAACGAAGACCATTTAAACAATAAAGATTTTGCTTCAGCATAGGCTTCAAGTGTCCCATGATAATCCAAATGATCACGGCTTAAATTGCTATAGGCAGCAATTTCGATATCACAACCATTCAAGCGCCCTTGCTCCAAGCCATGAGAACTCGCTTCGATTGAAGCAAATTCAGCACCTTGTAAGGCAAAATCATGCATTAGATTTTGTAAATGCAAAGCATCTAAAGTGGTATGCGAGGACGCTTCCAAGTGCGGTAAAATACCATTACCTGTTGTCCCCATAACCGCACATTTTTTATTTTGCAATGTCAACAACTCAGCAACCAAACGCGAAATCGTTGTTTTACCATTGGTTCCAGTGACAGCCAAAACGCGTACCGCTTGTACAGGTGTTGTTGCTTGTAAATATTGTTTTTGCCATTGTCCCATCAATCTGCGAACTTGAGGACAAACCAATGCTGGTGCAATCCCTAAGTCCGTTTCACTAATCACTGCCAATGCACCTTTATCCAAAGCCGCCTGAGCAAACTGTCGTGTTTTTTCAGGTTGAGAATAACTGGTTAATGCAATAAAAATCTGTCCGTGCTGAACATAGCGACTATCTAGAGAGAAACCCTTAAATGGCTCAGACATCCAACTTTGTATATGGTCTTGATCACGACCATTGTGATAAATGTCTTGAAAATTAATCATCATGATTTACCTATCGCGTCGCCTTTGCCGTTTCAAGCGGCTTGTCCAAAGGCACATTCATTAAACGTAAAGACTCTTGCATAATTCGAGCAAAAACTGGTGCTGCAACCAGACCACCATAATATTGACCACGAGGATTTTCCACCACCACAATAATCGCTAATCGAGGATCACTAATCGGCGCGACACCTGCAAATAATGCACGATATTCTGTATTTGAATAACCTCGATGATCAGGACGCAGCTTATGTGCCGTTCCTGTTTTACCACCAACACGATAACCTGGAATATTGGCTTGTTTTGCGGTTCCGCCTGGCATAGTCACTTGCTCTAACATCAATAAAACTGAATCAGCAATTTTAGGATCTAAGACCTGCTTCCCTTTGGGCTGGTCATTGAGTTTATAGAGACTTAATGGATATTCCACACCATGATTGGCTAACATGGCATAGCCTTGTGCCAACTGCAAAATCGTCGCATTTAGACCATAACCATAAGCCATTGTGCCGATTTGCGATGAATTCAATTTCTCAGGAGGAAGCACCAAACCACTACTTTCACCTGGGAATTTCACCGCTGAACGCTGACCAAAACCGACCTTTCTAAAGAAGCTAGGTAACGTTTCTTTCGGCAAAGACAAGGCAATTTTTGCAGAGCCCACGTTAGATGACTTGATAATCACACCAGTAACAGTCAGTGAACCATAGTTATGCGTATCACGAATGGTATGAGAACCTAAACGCATTGAACCCGGGCTGGTATTAACTACAGTATTTGGCGTATATTGACCACTTTCCAACCCAGCAGCAATCGTAAAAGGCTTCATGGTCGAACCGGGTTCAAACATGTCGATTGCCCCTCGGTTACGCATAGCATCTTTATTATTTAAACCATTCTTATCGTTGGGGTTATAAGATGGCCAACTTGCCATTGCCAAAATTTCGCCCGTTTTAACATCTACAGCGATTGAAGATGCAGAGCGCGCATTGTTTGCCACACCTACAGCAGTCAACTCACGATACATAATATATTGCAAACGTGAATCTATACTTAAAGTGATATTTTCGCCTGCTTTAACCTCTTTGACCACTTCTGGCGTGCTAATACGGTTACCGTGCTTATCCCGTGAGATTTTTTGCTCACCATCCTCACCTGCAAGACGTGAGTTTAATTGCATCTCCAAGCCTTCAATCCCGGTTCCCTCACTATTGGTTAAACCAATAATCTGAGCATTGGGTTGAGGTTGTGGATAATAACGTTTATAGGTTTTCTCAGCATACACCCCTGCAAATTTATGCTGGGTAATGAAATCTGCCTGAGGCGGTGGAACTTCTTTTTTTAACACCAAATAGCGTGAGCGAGGACGTTCATTCAAACGTTTCTTTAAATCTGCACGATCAATGCCTACCGCATCAGCCAATTCATCTAAATTTAAATTTTCATCCGGTAACTGACGTTTCAATTTTCGACTATTTGGCGTTTTTTGTAATTCAGCTGTGATGGTGTCAAATTGCTTTTTGGTCTCAAAATACTCTCGTGGATCGATCACCACTTTCATGATCGGAGAGCTAATCGCCAAAGGCACACCATGGCGATCACTAATCACACCACGCATGGCTTTCAACGTTTCTGTACGCAAAATATTGGCATTGGCTTTATTTTGCAAAAAGTCTTTATTAATTACTTGCACATAAAATGCACGACCAACCAGACCTACAAAGCATAGTAGAACCACGCCCCACATAAGATAAAAACGCCACATATCGATAGATGCGGTACTTTTCTGGGTAATGGACGGCTGCTTTTTACGCGGTTGCCGAGTCTGTTTAGTTTGCTTATCTACCATACAGATGCCTTACTTCTTCTGCTCTGATTCACTTGGTAATGAAATGACAACTGTTTGTGCAGCTGGCGGTGAATACATTCGGAGTTGCGTTACTGCACGCGTACCAATTTGTGCTGTCGCACCAAATGTCTGTTGTTCAATGAGCAAACGCCCCCACTCTGCATTGATATCTTCGCGCTCACGCATATAACTATTTAAATCACGAAAATCATGACGATAAGCAAAAACTTGTAACACCACCATAAAAGCGCTGATCAGTACTGCGGCAACCATAAGACCATAAACAATTGCTTTTTTGACAGCTAGTTTACGACTTGATTCTTCTATAATTTCTTGTTTCATTATGCGCCTTTTTGTTCTAATCGCTCTGCAACCCGGAGCCAAGCACTACGTGAGCGAGGATTCATCTTGACTTCTTCCTCACTGGCACGAATTCTGTCTATTTTTTTCAGTCGACGAGTATCTTGTACTTTTTGCGGTAATCCCCAACCATTATCTTCTGCTAAAGTTGATTCTTTTTGAATAAATTGCTTAATAATTCGGTCTTCAAGTGAATGAAAACTTATCACGGCTAAACGTGCATTTGATTTTAACAAATCTACGGCTTGAGGTAAAAAGGTATGTACATCATCCAGCTCTTTGTTAATTTCTATACGAATGGCTTGGAAAGTTCGTGTTGCCGCATGCTTATTCTTTTCCCACTTTGGATGCGCAACTTTAACAATTTCTGCTAATTTTCCTGTGGTTTCAATATAACCGGCTTGTTTAATCGCTTTGGCAATACGACGGCTGTAACGTTCTTCACCATATTGAAAGATGATATTCGCCAAATGTTCTTCTTCAACATCCAGCAACCACTCAGCAGCGGTTTGCCCTTGAGAATTATCCATACGCATATCAAGTGGTCCATCATGCATAAAACTAAAACCACGTTCAGCTTGATCTAACTGAGGTGATGACACCCCTAAATCTGCCATAATTCCATCAACTTGATAAATATCCAATTGATTCAATTCTTGTTGTAAATCTGCAAAACTTGCATGAATAATTTTAAATCGAGGATCTTCTTTTTCAAGCTGATATGCCACTTCGAGTGCTTGAGGATCTTTATCAAAAGCATATACTTTGGAGTTTTCATCCAACTTAGAGAGCAATAAACGGGTGTGACCGCCACGCCCAAACGTCCCATCCACGTAAATTCCTGTATTGCGCCCTGCAAGTAAAGCATCGACAGTTTCATGTAGTAATACAGAAATATGAGACATAATTAGAGTTTCAGTTTAAGCAAAAAAAGTAACTGCACATTATTACCTTGTTTTGTTAAAGCTCCAAACGACTTTTTGTAGGGAAATATTACTTTTTATAGAGAAAACCGTTTTTCCTGTGTTTGAAACAAAAAATAGGGCGAAAAAACAACAAAAGCAATGCTACAAAGTTACCGTGCTTGCTTCATCATTTTCACGTCATGATTTTCAAAATGTTCAACGACTCGCCAACCATGTTGAGCATAAAACGTACAAGCACGGCTTCTTGCATCAGTTTCCAAGCAAATTTCTTGAAAATATTGAAATAAAAAATCTTCCGCTTTTTTAAGTAATGCTGTGCCAATGCCCTTTGCTTCAAAATCGGGATAAACAAACATTGCAAAAATACTTCCCTCATCTTGATCTGCTATTGCAAATCCACATACCTGATCATTCAATTCAGCAACCCAAACACAAGAACAACTGTGAATTAACTCAGATATGGTTGCTGTCGTAATACCTAACTCAGTCAATTCTGTTCGTGATAAATGATTCTCTTTGACTGAGGTTCGAATATCAAAAATTGTTTCAATGTCATTGGCTACCGCCAGTCTGATTTGGATGCACATAATTTCAAGTTATTGTTCAATTTGAACTGAGTCTAACCTATTCATTGATGAATAAAAAAACCTCCTTAAGGAGGTTCTTCATCAAATCAATTACCGCTTAACGTTTGGTATTATAAATCTGATCGAAAACACCGCCATTTGCAAAATGTGTTTGCTGCGCTTTCGCCCAACCACCAAATACTTCATCAATGGTGAAAGTTTTTAATTCAGGAAATTGTTTCGCATATTTTGCTAAAACTTTTGCATTACGTGGACGATAAAAATGACGTGCTGCCATATCCTGACCAATCGGGGAATATAAATAATTGATATAGCCTGTTGCCAACCACTTATTGCCATTCTTCTCAACCGTCTTATCTACAATCGCAACAGAAGGCTCAGTCAGAATCGACATAGACGGATAGACGATATCAAACTTATTGCCTGTGGCTTTTTTACTGACCATGGCTTCATTTTCCCAAGTCAATAAAACATCACCAATGCCACGTTCAGCAAAGGTGGTCATGGATGCACGTGCAGCAGGATCCATTACTTTCACGTTATGATACATCTTGGAAACAAACTCACGCGCTTTCGCATCACCACCACCTGGTTGTTTCAATGCATAACCCCAAGCTGAAAGATAAATCCATCTTGGCAATCCACCCGTTTTCGGATTCGGTGTAATGATTTGCACACCCGGCTTGGTTAAATCTGTCCAGTCTTTGATACCTTTAGGATTACCCTTACGCACTAAAAATACAACCGTTGAAGTATAAGGTGCTGAGTTGTTTGGAAACTCTTTTTCCCAACCCGGGTTAATTTGACCCGACTTTACAATTTCATTGATGTCGTTGGCTAGAGCCAGAGTCACTACATCACCTTTTAAACCATCCACCACGGCACGTGCTTGCTTTCCAGAACCGCCATGTGATTGTTTAAAATCCACAGTTTTTCCTGTACGCGCTTTCCAATATGCACCAAATGATTTATTAAACTCATCATAAAACTCACGAGTTGCATCATAAGACACATTTAAAAACTCACGATCAGCCGCATGAGTGACTTGAGTTGTGCCTGTAAATCCAGTTGCAATAATCACAGCACTTAAAAGTGCTTTAAAATTCTTTTTCATATGAGCGCCGCAGCAAATTTAAAATTATTCTAAATATATGAAATAAGCCAATAAACATCAATCAAAAGCATAAAGATACAAGATCGAATGAGGAGCAAAAATAAATGATGATTGATATTGATGATTTTTTTCAATTCATTGAGGTTTGAAATTGCCAGTTTAATTTTATTTTGATCATCTTAGATAAAAGATAGAAAACCAAAAAACAGTCATGCTCAAACAGGACCACCTTTCATAAAAATATTAATCAATAAGGTACACATCAAGGCTATCGCAATAATATAAGGATAAGTGATTTAAAGTAAAAACTGAAAAAAGTACAAAAAAGCAAAGCCTGATCAGATCAAAAGGCTTTGCTTTCAAAGCATTACTTTTCAGCTGTAAATTGATCGTATACCCCACCATTGGTAAAATGCACCTTCTGTGCTTTCGCCCAACCACCAAAAACTTGATCAATTGTGAACAATTTGATTTTAGGGAATTTAGCAGCATATTTAGCAGCCGCTTTTGTATCACGAGGACGGAAATTATATTTTGCTGCAAGATCTTGCCCTACAGGAGAATACAGATAATTTAGATAACCTTTGGCTAGGTTTCGATTACCATCTTTATCGACAACTTTGTCGACAATGGCAACTGAAGGTTCAGCAAGAATGGAAATCGACGGATAAACAATCTGATATTTGTCTTTATCTGGACCAGAGGTTGCTAAAATTGCTTCATTTTCCCAAGACAGCAATACATCACCAATACCACGATCAGCAAAAGTAGTGAGAGAGCCTCGAGCACCAGAGTCTAAAACTTTGACATTTTTATAAATCTTTTTCACCAATTCACGGGCTTTAGCATCATTACCACCTGGCTGTTTTAAGGCATAACCCCAAGCGGATAAATAAATCCAACGCGGTGCACCACCTGTTTTAGGGTTCGGTGTAATAATTTCAACACCGGGTTTTACCAGATCATTCCAATCTTTGATTCCTTTTGGGTTGCCCTTTCGGACCAGAAACACCACTGTTGAGGTATATGGTGCCGAGTTATTAGGAAACTCCTTTTGCCAAGCTTTTTCAATCAGTCCCGCATTGACAATTTCATCAATATCATTCGCCAATGCCAACGTTACCACATCCGCTTGTAAACCATCGACCACGGATCTTGCTTGTTTTCCTGAACCACCATGAGATTGTTTAAACTCAACATCTTGTCCTGTTTTCGATTTCCAAAACTGTCCAAAACTTTTGTTATATTCTTGATAAAATTCTCGTGTGGGATCATACGATACATTTAAAAATTCTTTTGCAGCATATGTATTCCCTATCGCAATCAGACTGATTGCACTTAAAAGCAGTCGTTTTTTCATTTGTTTCTCAGTTTTTAGTACTTAGCATGCACTATATTTTCATTGTTTTAATTTAACAATCAATTACTTATAAAAATAAACTCTATTCTTTTCATATTTTAAGATATTCAAATATATGCAATAAACAGCTTCATAATTTCGAATATTTTCTAAACAACTTAATGTAGACTTGAATTCTTCACGATTCATCCATATTTATATGATATTAATTTAATTATTACATTTCGTTTCAATGGTTGTTTTTTAGACATTTTTTGTGTAGTATTATTAAAAAATGTGACGTAGTTAAGCTTTTTGTAACTTATTTTGCTACAATAACCATGTTAAACACACCTTGTTAAAGAAAAAAAATCGACCATCCGGGGGAGTAGATGGAATGAAGTATCCACATTTAAAATTGTTAGGTATCAGTATAGGACTAACAATCATGGCGCAAACAGGTCATAGTGCTGTCATTAAAGATACTACTCGACCAATACAATCTATGATTGTGGTATCCGACAAACAATCACCGATTGAAAAAGCGCTGAATCAGCAAAAACGTGGTGAAAGTAAATTGATTTCAGACAAAGATCAAATCAAAGTTTTAACTTCACTTAAAACTACACCATCGCAAAATTTTTTAGCTGAACAACATCAAAAGTTTTCGCGTTTTGTACAAGCAATTTTCCAACCACATACCTCATAGTTGCTTGATTTGAGAAAATAAATTCTTTACCCCTCAAAAGAATTTAGAAGCCCAGTCCTTTATTGGTGAATTAACCCTTAAGCGATTGGGCTTTTTCGTTATAATAGTTTCAATTTACATTCTGAATAATATTTGGTTATGAAAGTCCGTACTCGTATTGCACCCTCTCCAACAGGTTTCCCACATGTAGGGACTGCCTATATCGCTTTGTTTAACTTATGTTTTGCCAAACAACATGGTGGTGAATTTATTCTTCGTATTGAAGATACAGACCAACTTCGCTCTACACCTGAATCTGAACAAATGATTTTAGACTCATTGCGTTGGTTAGGATTAAATTGGTCAGAAGGTCCAGATGTCGGTGGTCCACACGCACCTTATCGCCAATCTGAACGTATGGGAATTTATAAACAATATGCTTTAGAACTGGTTGAAAAAGGGCATGCCTTCTATTGTTTTGCGACGGCTGAAGAGCTTGATCAAATGCGTGCCGAGCAACAGGCTCGTGGTGAAACACCGCGTTATGATGGGCGTGGTTTAAAACTTTCTCAAGAAGAAGTACAACAACGTCTTGCTGCTGGTGAAGCGCATGTGATTCGTATGAAAGTACCAGAACAAGGGATTTGCCAATTCAACGACTTATTGCGTGGTGAAGTTGAGATTCCATGGGCACAGGTAGACATGCAAATTTTGCTGAAAACCGATGGCTTACCAACTTATCATCTGGCCAATGTGGTCGATGATCATTTAATGGATATTACCCACGTAATCCGTGGTGAAGAATGGATACCATCTGCGCCAAAACACCAGTTACTCTACCAATATTTTGGTTGGGAAATGCCAACATTATGTCACATGCCATTGTTGCGTAATCCTGATAAATCAAAATTGTCGAAGCGTAAAAACCCAACCTCGATCAATTATTACAAAGATATCGGCGTACTTCCTGAAGCATTACTCAATTATTTAGGTCGTATGGGATGGTCAATGCCAGATGAAAGCGAAAAGTTTACTTTAGCTGAAATGATTGAGCATTTTGACATTCAACGTGTCTCTTTAGGCGGTCCAATTTTCGATGTTGAAAAACTCAATTGGTTAAATGGTCAGTGGATTAAAGCGCTTACACCTGCCGAGTTGCTCAATACTTTGCTTGCTTGGAAAGCAGACCGTAAAACCCTTGAAGACATTGCTGCAGCCATTCAGCCACGTATTAATTTACTTTCTGAAGCTGTTAACTGGGCAGGTTTCTATTTCAATCAATTCCCTACCTTGTCAAAAGAACAGTTCGAAAGTAAAAAACTCAGTGAAGAACAAGTTCGTCAAAGTTTGCAGTTTGCCATCTGGCGTTTAGAAAGCTTATTTACTTGGAACAACGATACCGTGAGCCAAACGCTCATGGATTTGGCGAATCAAATGGAAATCAAACTCCGTGATTTCATGCCTGCATTCTTTATCGCGATTGCGGGTTCAACTTCATCGACCCCTGTTATGCAATCAATGGTGACGATTGGTCCAGACTTAACGTTTGCACGTTTACGCCATGCACTTGAAATTGTGGGTGGTCCGAGTAAAAAAGAAGCAAAAGTTTGGGAAAAACTAAACGAAAGCATCAAATTGCCGAAAAATGATGCAATCGACGAAGCTTAATTCATTTTTCTGTTGACGTGAAGGCGCAATATCCCTAATATTGCGCTCACACAGACTGGGGGTCATAGCTCAGTTGGTAGAGCGCTACAATGGCATTGTAGAGGTCAGGAGTTCGATCCTCCTTGACTCCACCAAAAGTTTTACCTGTGTTGCCTCATCTGTCCCTATCGTCTAGAGGCCTAGGACATCGCCCTTTCACGGCGGTAACCGGGGTTCGAATCCCCGTAGGGACGCCATATTCAAGATGGCGACATCTTTGTAAAAAACCCAAGCATAATGACTTGGGTTTTTTATTATCTAAATTTTGATTCACTCAATGTGACTTCAACCTAGTGATATAGACAAGCTGTTGAAAAACTCATAGAGTAAAATATCACTTCATTTGATCAATAAATCTAATCCTGTGGCTTTAAGTTTTCAGGAACAGGATATTTTTTCAATAACTCAGCATCATCTTCTCGATCCCAACGTTCAAGCCACCAATTACATTGTTCTGGCTGAAAAAATACAGGTTCCCACTCTGCCAATGAATCGGCATATTGCGTTAACGGAAGCATTTTTTCTCGAATTGGCTTAAGAATATTGTTTAACGCTTGATAACCTTGCGGGCGTGGTAAACCTATTCTTGCCAATTGTGGTGATTCATCTGCTCTAAAAAATACTCCACCATTGATCGGCTCTAAACGTAACGGCGTATTCGGCTCTTGTTGTTGAATGGCTTGTACTTTATCGAGTTTTTCAAGCCACGGCTGACCGAGATATACCAACCAAGCTGTTGAACGTACACCTTTTTCTAAAGAGGGTTCATCATTGGTCACATGGCTACGTTGAACCATATTCTTATCAATATCCAAGCCTAAAAAACGATAATTGGCTGCGGTTTCAAAAGCCTGCCACGGTACAGCTTGGGTAAAATCTAAGGGTTGTCCGACGCGATAACTACAATAGGCTTGTTCTATTCTAATTTCACGAATGATGGATTTAAAAAATTCAATACACTTTAATCGTTGATCAATATGATTGGTAAAATCAAATGGAAAAATAAAATTGACTGTTGAGTAGCGTTCATTATTTGCCATCTCTGAGCTAAAGGCTACATCAACACCATATTTAGGTGCAAAATTCATTGTAGATTGATCTGAAAAATAATAATTAAGTGGATCATCTAATTTTTTATTTTTAATATCACTAACCCAGTTTTCGGGAAAACCCTCTTTACGAAATTTACGTTCTCTTTGTTTATTGACCGATGCTTCTCGAACAAATTCAATTCCAGTTAATTTGATATATTCGAGAATTTTATGAAAGAAATACTCTCGAACATATAATTGATCACCATCATAAAACCAAAAAGACATCATTAGATTTAAGCGCACTGGTTCCGTTTTGGATTCAACATCCACATAAGGCAAAGTATAATTTTGTGTTTGTTCAATCTGATCTAACCAAGCTTCCGCTTGTTGAAATAACTCATTCACTATTTATCAACATCCCATAAATCAAATCTAATCCTGTGGCTTTAAGTTTTCAGGAACAGGATATTTTTTCAATAACTCAGCATCATCTTCTCGATCCCAACGTTCAAGCCACCAATCACATTGTTCTGGCTGAAAAAATACAGGTTCCCACTCTGCCAATGAATCGGCATATTGCGTTAACGGAAGCATTTTTTCTCGAATTGGTTTAAGAATATTATTTAACGCTTGATAACCTTGTGGGCGTGGCAAACCTATTCTTGCCAATTGTGGTGATTCATCTGCTCTAAAAAACATTCCACCATTGATCGGTTCTAAACGTAATGGCGTATTCGAATCTTGCTGTTGAATCGCTTGTACTTCATCGAGTTTTTCTAGCCACGGTTGACCGAGATACACCAACCAAGCTGTTGAACGTACACCTTTTTCTAAAGAGGGTTCATCATTGGTTACAGCACTACTTTGCGTCATATTCTTTTCAATATCTAGACCTAAGAAGCGATAATTGGCTGCGGTTTCAAAAGCTTGCCACGGTACAGCTTGGGTAAAATCTAGGGGCTGTCCGACGCGATAACCACAATAAGCTTGTTCTACTTTGATTTCTTTAATAAATGTTTTAAAAAATTCAATACACTGTAATTGTCGATCACTATGATTGGTAAAATCAAATGGAAAAATAAAATTCACAGTTGAATACCATTCTCCATCCCCTAATTCAGAACTACAACTTACATCCAATCCAAACTTAGGCGCAAAGTCCATCCTGGGTTGATCTGAAAAGTAATAAATCAAAGAACTCCAAACATCAGCTTTTCTAATGTCATTTAACCAATTTTGAGGAAATTCTTCTTTTCGAAAGTTCCGTTCACGTTGATTTTTAATCGAAGCTTCACGTTGAAATTCAATACCAGTAAGTTTGATATAATCTAAAACTTTATTGAAAACCTGTTCTCGGATTTCTAAAGTTTCACCTTTATAAAACCAAAAAGACATCATTAGATTTAAACGGACGGGTTCTGTTTTGGATTCAACATCCACATAAGGCAATGTATAATCTTGTGTCTGTTCAATCTGATCTAACCATGCTTCCGCTTGTTGAAATAACTCACCCATCATCTATTCCTTCTTATTTCCAAAGATTTTCTGCATTGCTGACCACAATGTCCCACACTTCACGCATTTGATTGACTTTACTGGTCTTTTTGCCTTGCGGGGTACTATTTGGCTTGTGTGTGTTTTGCGGTACTGCCTTTGCCTTACAACCACAATCACTATCTTGGGGATTTGCCGATACCCGAATCATTGCCAATTTACTATTACCCTTCAAAAATTTTGAATAATCATCCATTTGCTTTCTATTCGGTGGATCTTTACTGTCTAAAAATTTTATTTCCACCCAATGTAAAATATTATCTAATGTCGGCGCTTTCATCATATTTTTCACTATAAGAATATCTGCACCTATTCGATGATCTCCCCCAGGGGTTTCCATAAACTTATGTCGAGGTGGGTTTGTCCCAGCAACCATCAACGGTTGTTTGGTTTTTTTGTCATAAATCACTTCGGCTTTAATCGGACATTTGTGTTCCATCACAATATCTACGAGTGCAAAAATGACTTGCACGGCTTTTTGTCTAAGGTGGCGTAATCCGCCCCATAAATTAATCACTTTATCAGCAATCGTTTCTTTTTTAGACGCTTTCCCTGTTGCACCACCAATTTGATTACTAAAACAGCAAACTTTACAAATCACCGATTTAAATAAAATTGGTTTCTTGGTGTAAACCTCATACCAAGCGCCAACTCTTGAAGCTTGCGAGGGTGCGGTTGGTTTTGTTGAACCGCTTGGTTTGGGTGTCGTAGAAGCTCTTTGTTCTCGCTTAATATCAGTCGCAACTTCAGTTGCAAAAGAAAATATAAACTCAATCAACTCTTGAGCAATCGTTGCGCCAATATCTTTTAAAAAAGGTGCAAGATACTTTTTGACCAATTCAGTGGTCACTTTTGCTGCCTGATTGAGGAGTTTTTTGAGTACGTGGAGTAATACTCTCAACAAAAATGCAATGACCACATATGCAGCTGCAACAATTGGAGCACCCATAATTTCCTCTTATTCTTCTAAATGATCAATATCATCTAATTCATCTTCTGGATCTTCCACATAAAACAAGGCTTCATATGTTTTTTTGAGAAGCGGAGATTCGCCTGAATTTTGTTGGTGATTATTTGGTAAATCTGCAATATACAAATCGACTTTTTCCCGCTGATCAGTTTGATTCGGTTGAGTTTTTCCAAACTCATCCGTGATTCCCGAAACTTCAAGCCCATTTTCAGCAATCAGTCGATAGTTATAATTCGCCATCGGTTGTTTGGCATCATCAAGAAAAGTCACAGCGGCTGAATAAGGTTGATCAATCATCACGGGAAGTGCTGGAAAGACTGTTTGTATTTTTGCCCCACTCTCAAACTTATGCTGACCAGCTCTAACAACAAATTCCCTACCCATTTTCACCTCATTGTTTATCATAATTTAATTATTTGTTAAATTATACATCACAATCTTTTAATAGTCCTGATTTTTTATGTCATTAGTCATCGCCTTCAACTTAGATCGTTATGCAATACTTGCTACAGATAGACGTGGAGTCATAAAATACAGCGATACAAAAAAACATATCACTCTGAATATCAATGATCATTATCAAAAAATTAGAAAAGTACCCTTTGGTTTTTTTGCGGCAGCTGGTGATTATTTTATAACAACGTGTTTTTATGCTGAATGTATGCGAAAAATGCCAAAAAAAAGAAATTTAGAAGAACTCCTTCAAGATACTTATCATAGATATTGCAATATGAAAGGAATTCTGCACTTTTCAGGAATCACAACAATATTGCTGATTGCGAATCACCGTACAGCAGGTAAAAATTTTGAGAAAGATGCTATTTTAGAAATCAACATCAGTTATGAAAATATTGAAATTCAAGAAATTGAGACGATGAATTTAGTCGCATTGATGGCAAACATGAACCCAGATATTCATTTCTGGGATAGTGTCAGTGAGTTATTACGTCCATCCAATCATTTTTTAGGAATAGATCAATTTTTGAGTTATCACCTAAATCTAATTCACTACATTTGGCAAGAACAGCTCAAATTTGACCACTTAATTTCCCATCATATTGATTTTTATTTTCACGATCGGATGACAAGCAAAGGAATATTTATTCCCTATGAAAAGTTTACAAATATCTCCGAGGATTTGGTTAAAAAACTATAGAATGGGACTTCGACTTAAACATATCTTTAACTTTTAAAAAACATCGTGAAGAGTTGATACGCACGTGCATAGCTCACTTTTAGTAATTTCACAGTTGACCGTAAAACTTATTAGAGAACTGTAAAAACACTCAATCACTAGTAAAACAACGATTACAAATAGAATTCTGCCTAAAACAATTGCGGACAATATCTTCGAGTATCATCTTAGATCATGAGTTTAGTCATCCAGTCTTTTTTGCATTCTGAATGAGAACGATTAGAATAATAGCAAGATGATTAATATGGAGTCACCATGCAATACCAATGTCCAAAGTGTCAAAGCCGGAAAATTCTCCCAGTTGCAAATGGCAACACACCTGCAGCTCGCCCAGTTGTACCTAAAAGCTTGGTATTCTTGATTCCACTACTCTTTATTTTATTGCTTTTGGTTGTCATCAGTATTGTGATGTGGATTTTCAGTAACGGTGCAGGTCAGACATTGCAGATTGCAACAGTGGTGGTTTTTATTGCAACAGTGATTGCTGGCGTGCTTTTTTGGCGCGATCTTCCTGATTTTAAAATTTCCATGCAATCTTTTATGCAAGCCAATAAAAATTGGAAGTGTCGCGACTGTAATCATGAATGGCAAATCTAAAGCCATTACTTAACAGATTTAAAAATCAAACCATTCACATTAATGTGAATGGTTTTTTTCTTGAGCTATAGGTGAATCTTGAGCATGGTTCTGTGTTGTATGTGAATCTACCATATCTGCATCATCCTCGATTTGTAGAGTCATTTCGGTGATCCCATGCTGATGACTCAGCATTTCCATGGCTTGTTGATATAGCTGGTTGCGATCTGCTTCAGGTGCATACAAATGGACAGTTAAATGAACATTTTTGGAAGTAATTGCCCAGACTTTGAGTTGGTGAATACTTTTCACGCCTTTGATTGATAACAGGTCATTCCGTAACTTCTCAATATCAATTTCCTCAGGTACACCCTCTAAGAGAATATTGATACTTTGTTTGAGTAGAATCCATGTTCTTGGCAAGACCCAAAACCCGATAAGCACAGCAATGACTGTATCAACCCACATCCAACCCGTGAAATAAATAATTGCTCCACCGACGATAACACCAACTGAACCAAGCGCATCACTCAAGACTTCCAAATAAGCTCCCTTGATATTTAAACTTTCTTGGGAACTTGAAAATAAAATCTTCATCGAAATCAGATTAATCACCAAACCAATAACGGCGACAATCATCATGCCTACACTTTGAATTTCAGGAGGTTGGCTAAAGCGTTGATAAGCTTCATAAAGAATATAAATCGCCACCACAAACAACATCAGCGCATTAAACAATGCCGCCAAAATTTCAAAACGCTGATAACCAAAGGTACGCTTATTGTCCGCGGGTAATTTTCCAATTTTTATCGCGACCAATGCAATTGCGAGTGCAGCTGCATCGGTAAACATATGCGCAGCATCAGACAATAACGCTAAACTCTGTGTAATGAACCCAGCCACCACTTCAACAATCAAAAAAGTACCAGTCAATAGCAATGCAAAGCTTAGTTTTTTAACATTGCCCTCGGTGACCATGGCGTGACTATGATCATGCCCTTGTTGTTCACTCATTTCGCACCTCTCTTTATTTGATGTATTCGCAATTCATTTCTTTTTCAATTATTGATAATAATAATTATTATCAATAATACTTTTTCTCTATATAATGCCTACACAACATTTTTAGATTTGACAATACCCCTTCTAACAGGATGTCTACAATGAAAAAATATCTTGCGCTCGCCCTACTGTTTTGTTCTTATAGCCATGCACATGAACCCTATGTTGCTCCTTTGAGTTACCTCACTGCAAATACACAAATTCCTGTCATTGCTGGTTATGCAGAAGAAGCGCTCAATGCTGAACATGCACTTAAACAAACAACTTTAACGGTCATTCAACCTGATCAAAGCCAATTACAACTTCAACCTGCCAGCACTTTAAAATCTGCGACTGTTTTTGACTTAGCTCTACCACAATCAGGCACTTATCAATTGGGTACTAAAGTTTCTTTTCCTCTCAAATATGTACAACATAATAAAGAATGGAAAATGCTTTTTGATGTTGCCGCAGATAAAGCAGGAAATATTTCTGAACGTGACTATGTCGTCCCGTCTGATTTCAAAAAAGCCCCTGTATCCGTCAGTATTCAGCGTGAATGGTCAATCCAAAGCTATATTTCAAAAGACAAATCATCTGCTTTTCAAAACAAAACTGATGCAGTCATACAGGTTGAGTTTAAAACCCATCCCAATGACATCACTGCACAACAACCTGTACAGATTATGATTAAAAAATCAGGGCAAGCACTCAAAAATGCGGAGTTACTGGTTCGAGCTCAAGGTCAAACCGATAAGCAAGCGTTAAAAGTTCCTGTCGCTACGGATGGCTCTGCCACACTTACTTTCCCATATTCTGGACAATATCTTGTTGAAGTCAGTGAACCTTTCAATTCAACCGCAAAACCAGTCAATCAAAACTACACCATTATTAGCTTAGGCGTATTACCTGCTGGCAAATAATACAACCTTAAAAATATAGAGACCCTCTTCTTGTTTTACTCAAGAAAGAGGGCTTTGTTTTTTAGACAAGCAATTAGTTACTTCGCTCTTTACGCTCATTCATCCAACGATAAATCACCGGCAATATCACTAAGGTCAATAAGGTTGATGACATAATTCCACCAATGACCACCGTTGCCAGCGGACGCTGTACTTCTGCACCCGTCCCTGTCGCCAAAGCCATCGGAACAAAGCCTAAAGAGGCAACACAGGCTGTCATCAGAACAGGTCTTAAACGTAAAATTGCACCTTGCCAAGTCGCATGATAAACATCGAGTTGCTGACGCAATTCTTTAATGAATGTCAACATGACCAGACCATTCAGCACTGCAACACCAGAGAGCGCGATAAAACCAACACCAGCAGACATAGATAATGGTATTCCTCGCAACCACAATGCAATCAAACCGCCACATAGGGCAAATGGAACACCAGTGAAGACCAGTAGGCTTTCTTTAAAGTTATGGAAAACAGCCATCAACAAGATAAAGATCGTAATCAATGCCAATGGAACCACCAATTGCATTCTAGCTTTGGCTGAAGTGAGGTTTTCAAACTGCCCCCCATAACTCAACCAATACCCTGCAGGCATTTCCTGTTTAGCCAAAGTAGATTGCAGTTCTGCAACAAAAGAACCCAAATCACGCCCTTCTACATTTGTAGTGACAACAACCCGACGCTTACCATTTTCACGGCTGACCTGATTGATACCTAAAATATTTTCTACTTTAGCGACATCTTGTAACTGAATTAAGCCACCATTTGGTGTTTGAATCGGCAGCACAGCCAAGTGTTCTGGGGTACGTTGCGCATCATCCAGACGGATCACAAAGTCAAAACGACGATCTCCTTGTAAAATCTGCCCAACATTTTGTCCACCTACACTTGTTGCAACCAAATCCTGAATAGCTCTTACAGATAATCCGTATTGCGCTGCGGCAGCTTTATTCACTTCAACATTGAGCAAAGGTAAACCGGATGTCTGTTCGATCTTAACTGCGGATGCGCCTGAAATACTTTGAACTTGTTGGGCAATTTTACTCGCCTGTTGGTTCAATACATCCATGTCATCGCCAAATATTTTGATCCCAACATCACTACGCACACCTGAAATCAATTCATTAAAGCGTAGTTCAATCGGTTGTGAAAACTCACTGTTATTACCGGGTAGTGTTGCCAGAAATGCAATCATGCGTTGACGTAATTCATCTATGCTTTCTTTCGGGTTTCTCCATTCCTTCTGCGGTTTTAACAAGATCACTGCATCTGAAATATTCGGTGGCATTACATCTGTTGCCACTTCTGCAGTACCTGTACGGGCAAATATGGCTTTAATTTCTGGAAACTCTTTCAGCAACAATTTTTCCGTATTTTCTTGCATTCTTAAAGATTGTTCCAAGCTGGTACTTGGGGAACGCATTTGCTGTACTGCAAAATCTCCTTCACTCAATGTTGGTGCAAACTCACTTCCAATCTGTGTTGCAAGTAGACCTGTCAAAAATAAAATACACAGCGCAAGCGTGATGACCAATACTTTAAAATGATAGGCTAAGTTGAGCACTGCTTCATATTTACGCTTTAACCAAAGCATCCAGCGACTTTCTGTCTCCTTCACCTCACCATTTACAAACAGCGCCACCGCTGCTGGAATAAATGTCACAGAAAGGATAATCGCGCCGAGAAGAGCCAATACAACCGTCATTGCCATTGGATGGAAGAGTTTAGCTTCAACTCCTGACAAAGCAAAAATAGGTAAGTAAACTACTAGAATAATTAATTGACCAAAAATCAATGGGCGACGTGCCTGTTTTGCTGCAAGGAATACTTCTTTAAAGCGCTCTGATCGTGACAATAAACGCCCTTTAGCATGTTGAGCTTCTGCTAAGCGACGAATACAGTTTTCCACAATCACCACTGCACCATCGACAATAATCCCGAAATCTAATGCACCAAGACTCATCAAGTTAGCACTGATTTTTTGTTCCACCATACCTGCTAAAGTGAATAACATGGATAATGGAATTACACAGGCAGTAATTAAAGCCGCTCGGAAATTACCTAGGAATAAGAACAAAATAACAATGACCAGAATCGCCCCTTCAACAAGGTTTTTCTGTACAGTTTTAATCGCTCGTTCAACCAGATCAGTACGGTCATAAACTGTTTCAATGACAATGCCTTTCGGTAAAGACTGCTGGACTTCTTTGACTTTGGCATCCACAGCACGTGCAACTGTACGGCTATTTTCTCCCATCATCATCATGGCAATACCCAGTACAGTTTCTTGACTGTTATAAGTCGCACCACCAGTTCGAAGATCATGCCCTATCGCTACGGTCGCAACATCAGCAACACGGATCGGAAAACCATTTTTATTGCCAATGCTGACATTTTGAATATCTTCAATACTGCTGAGTATTCCCGGAACACGTACAGTCAATTGCTGACCATTGGTTTCAATAAAACCAGCACCACGGTTTTCATTATTTAAAGTCAAAGCATTTTGCAAATCACTGAGAGGGATTTGCAATTGTTGTAAACGATTGAGATCTGGAGTGACCACATAAGTTTTATTAAAGCCACCAATCGAGTTTACCTCAGCAACACCAGGTACTCGTTGTAATTGCGGTCTTACAATCCAATCCTGAATTTCACGCAAGTCCATGGCGGTATAAGGTGTACCATCAGGTTTCTTGGCATTGGGTTCAGCTTTAACCACCCACTGATAAATTTCTCCCAGCCCTGTCGATACGGGTGACATTGTAGGTGAAATATCATCAGGTAGTGCTGCTTGGGCTTCTTGGATACGCTGATTAATTTGTTGACGCGCCCAATAAATGTCTGTGCCATCTTTAAAAATAATGGTGACTTGTGATAAGCCATAACGAGAAATTGAGCGGGTCATCTCAAGTTTAGGTAGACCTGCCATTGCAGTTTCAATGGGATAGGTGATTCGTTGCTCGACTTCCAACGCAGTAAACCCAGCTGCCTGTGTGTTCACTTGTACTTGGACATTGGTAATATCTGGTACCGCATCAATCGGTAATTTTTGATAGCTATAAACACCTACACCAATCCAAGCCACGATAAACAGTATCACCCATATCGCATTTTTGATTGAGAATTGAATGAGTCGATCAAACAAACCCTCTGCCTGAGGCAATTCCTGATCTTTGTCTAAATCTAATTGAGAATCTGGAGAATCCTTAATGGTCATGGCTCGCTTCTCCCTTTTCTAGTTCAGATTTGAGTAAGAAACTGCCTTGCCCCGCGTATTGCTGCCCTTGCTTCAGACCTGACTGAATTTCAATCCACTGTCCATCGCTGGAAACCTGCCCCAAGACGACAGGCTGTGCTTTAAATTCAAGCTTTTTGTCATGTTCATTGGCAACAAATACAACATCTTTATCCTCTATTTTTTGTACTGCACTTTTCAATACACGTAACGCTTGAGCAGAACCCGGCTGTTGAAGCTGAACATTGACCATTAAGTTTGGACGTAATTCCGCAGCATTGGACAATACTTTGGCACGCACTTGTAAACGTCCAGTCTGAGCATCAGCTTCAGTATTTAAACTTTGAATCTGAGCCTTGAAAGTATTACCTGTTTGTAACGACTTAAACTCAATCTGTTGATTCGGTGCAATAGATGAAAACTCGGAACTTGGGACAATAAATTCAAGCCACAATTGATCCAACTGATCAATCACGAACAATTGACTGGCAAGCTGAACATTTTCCCCCATGACTAAATCTTTTTTGCTAATAATTCCGGCAATTGGTGCCGTCATGACATAACGTCCCTGACTTCCAGAAGAAGCCCCTAAAGCAGACAGACGAGACTTTGTTGCTTGTACCTGTATTTGAGCCTGTTTATAGGCATTGTATGCACGCTGATAATCCTGCTTGGCAGAGATGCCTTGTGACCATAATTGACGCTCACGTTCATAATCTTGATGCGCCAACTCCATTGCAGCTTGCGCAATCTGTAAATTCGCTTGTTGGTCAACCAAATCTGGAACAACGAGCGTTGCCAATGCCTGACCTTTTTGCACACGTTGCCCTAGCTCCACATTTACCGCTATCACTTGTCCACTAAAAGCAGGAGATACATGCGCCTGTCGATCGGTATTGACCATGATTTTTGCAGGATAAGACGCTGACTTTAAAACAGCTCCCATTTCCGCTTTGGCGAGTTGTATGCCTTGCTCAGTAATTTGCTGTGCAGTCAGGCTAATGGTTTCTTTTTCCTCCTCTTCACTATGCCCACCTTCATTTGCACCTCCCTCAGCTGATTCTGCTGCACCTTCTTCACCATGCGCATGTCCTTCCTCACCATGCCCTTCTTCTTTTGATGTGCTTTTTTTCGATGAAAAAAGTAAAGCTGTTGCAATAAGTGCTGTCACGACAATAGCAACAATGATCAGTAGGCGTTGAGAAATTTTGCCCTGCTGATGCTGAAACGATTTAAATTGATTTAGCATATTAATTTCTCCCACCAATCACTGGTAGTGCTTGAGTCTCTTGCCATAAGTTTTGATTAATTTGTGCGATTGCATCTTTCGCCATGATTTGACTTGGTTCAACGCCTAGACTCAAACTTTCTGCTTCAATGGCACGTTGCCATCCATCTTTGAGTAATTGCACCTTGCGTAAACGTACATCCTGCAATTGTAAAGTCGCTTGCTGTACATCCGTTACAGCAAACTTACCTACTGTAAAACCCATTAAAGTTTTACGTTGTACTTGCGCGGCAAGTGGAATTTGCGACTGATCCACAGCATTAAATTGCACTTCTAGTCCTTGCAGTTCAGTCAATAATGTACCGACCTGCAAAGCATTTTGACGAAGATAGAATTCTTGCTGTTTGTTTAATAAATCTTCTTTCGCACGCGCAATTTGCACACCATATTGTTGGCGGTTAAAAATATTCAATGGAATCGACACCCCCACCACAAGTGCATTATCCGTTTGTGCTTGAGGTGATCGTGTGCGGTTTACGCCAAAATTCACAGTAGGATTTGGGCGTGCTGAGGCTTTGAGTTGATCTACGGTCGCTTTTGCCTGCAACACTTGTAAACGGCGTGATTTTTCAAACAAATTATCCGATAAATATTCTTGTACTTGTTGATGAGAAGAAGATGGCCACAATGATTGTGGACTCAGATTGATACTGATCGATTTATCTGAATCTCCCCATAAATTTGATAATTGCTGTCTAGCAACCTGAACTTGTAGATCCGCTTGGCGATACAGACGCGCATTTTCGGCATGACTTAATCGCACCCGATCCACATCGACTTGGGCAACACCACCTGCTTGATAACGCTTCTGGATCGCATTCAAATTTTCTTCACTGACTTTAAGCTGCTCTTGAACCACACTACGTTCGAGTTCAAAAATTGCCAGTTGTGACCATAGATATTTAACAGCAAGCTCAAGTTGAGCTTGATAAATTCGCTGATTTAAATCGCTTTGATCTTTAGAAAGTTGCGCCAATTTTTGAACAGATTTTCGCTCACCAAAAAGATCCAAGCGCTGAGAAACACCTATCGCAAGCTCTTTATCATCATTTGAACCAAAGCCTGTTTGCTGTATGGATATCTCTGGATTTGTCCACAGTTTTGCTTGTTTTATATTCGCATCCGCAATCTGCTGCTGAGTCTGCCACACATTTTGTGTTTGTTGGTACTGCTCTGCTTTCGCGATTGCCTGTTGCAAGGTTAATGACTGTTTTGAATCATTCGCCCAAGCGCTAGATGTAATGATACTCACCATGAGCGCGCCAAGAAGAGACGATCTAAAGCTCAATCTAGACTTTTGTAAGGTTTTACATGTTTTTTTAGGCATAGAAATGCTCCACTAAATTCAAATATTAGCGGTGAGTGATTTTTCGGCTACCCCACCTTATAGCGGGGATAAGAGGGGCGGTGGGTTAGGAAAATATAGATCAGGCGACTGGTATAAGTTGTTCCAGCCAACAAATGGCGCTTCTCGGTAACCTATAAATTTAGGCTGTTCAGCATGTTGCTGATCATCCACGACAATAAAATGGACTAAAGAAGGCAAATGATCACTATGATCATCATTGAAATGATTTAGAAAATCGTTAGCGCGTACATCATGCTGATGGGTTGCTTTCTGTGAAGAAGCCCCTTGATCTGTTTGAGCCTCGGATACATAGCTCCCCAATAATTGAGGATGTAATAACTGATCTTGCGTACAATCAGGTGCGCTATGATGACCAAAATGCTGAATGACTGATTTCTGAGCTGCTCCAGCGCTTTTTTCATGATCACAAAAAGCCGCTGCCACATTCCAAAGGCTCTGGAACATGAACAAACTTAGCAAGACTGTGATGAAAACAGCTGAACGTTTCACAAATTGAGACTCGAAATCAAAATACATGATGAATATAGCAACTTTATTGAGCTATTCAAATTACAGAAAGGTAATTTTTAAAAATTCTAAATCTTTTATTAACTAGGACTAACATAAACAAAAGTATATAAAAAGCAATTGACAAATTACATAAAATTATTTGCAAAGTTTACAAAATCAGCTAGATTTACTGATATCTAATCAATTTTTTATGATTAGCAATCTCTTTTACTTTGTTAATGGATTAGCAAGGAGGTTTTATATGTTGGTGCATATTTTTAACCGTTTTTTAGGAGATTCCACATCTCGCCAAGCATTTGAACAAAATGCATCTGAAGCCACGCTCGAAAAAGCGCAAGCACATGATTTTGAAGATCAACATTTAAGTTCAGATGAAATCGCAAATCGCAATGCAATGTGGTGTTATCTCAGAGCCGCTTTACGCGGAGATCAGGAAGCCCAATATAAAATGGGGCTGAGTTATCTCAATGGGCAACTGGGTTTAGACCGTAGTTATAGTCATGCTGAAAAATGGCTTGAACAAGCGGCGCATCAAGGTCATCTTCATGCAAAAGAACAGTTAAAGAAAGCCTATGACGAACTTGCATTTTCATAAATTACGTTAATTGTATTGTATATATCGCGCGATAAACAGAGCTAAAACTGGCTCTGTTTATTGATCAATTATACTGGGTTATCCACCTGAATTCATTTGTTTATTTTTCACGCAAACATTGATTGTTTTTACTTTAAAAATTGATTTCAATATGGTAAAAATCACCAAATAAATAAAAAAACTATAGAGTATTTACTCTAAAATATTTTTTAAATTCAGAGGCTTACTACTAGTAATTTTATTTTTTTTGTATATTATTGCCCCCAATAAAACTGACTATCTTTTATACAAGGATAGCTTCACCCAGAAACTAAAAATACAGCTCATATATTCATTTTAGCAAAATCAGGAAAATAGCTATGAATCAGAAATTGGAGCAACTTTTTCAAGAAAAGGTTCAAGGTAAAATTGCATTAATCACTGGTGCATCTAGTGGTATTGGTTTAACGGTTGCAAAAAAACTTGCTGCGGCAGGAGCACATGTACTTTTGGTGTCTCGTACAGAAGAAACACTCAAAGAAGTTCAAGCGGAAATCCAGGCAGAAGGTGGTCAAGCGGACATTTTTCCGTGCGACTTAAATGATATGGATGCAATTGATAGGGTCTCTAAGCAAATCATTGCTTCGGTTGATCATATTGATATATTAATAAATAACGCAGGACGTTCGATTCGCCGTGCTGTACATGAGTCTGTCGACCGTTTCCATGACTTTGAACGTACCATGCAGCTGAATTATTTTGGTGCTGTACGCTTAGTATTGAACATCTTACCGCAAATGATGACACGCAAAGATGGCCATATCATCAATATCAGCTCGATTGGTGTATTGGCAAACGCAACCCGTTTCTCTGCTTATGTTGCTTCAAAAGCTGCTTTAGATGCCTTTAGCCGTTGCTTATCTGCCGAAGTCCACTCACATAAAATTGCGATCACATCGGTGTATATGCCTTTAGTGCGTACGCCCATGATTGCACCAACCAAAATCTATAAGTACGTTCCAACGCTCTCTCCAGAACAAGCAGCAGATTTGGTGGCTTATGCGATTGTTAAACGTCCGAAAAAAGTTGCAACCAACTTAGGACGTTTAGCTTCAATTACCTATTCAATCGCACCAGGAATCAACAATAAATTAATGTCGATTGGTTTTAATTTATTCCCAAGCTCAACTGCTTCTGTGGGTGAACCACAGAAACTTAATCTAGTACAACGTGCCTATGCGCGTTTATTCCCTGGTGAACATTGGTAAGTTTAAAACATCTTAGAAAGCTTATTTTTAAGTAAGCTTTCTAACCACTCAATAAAAAATTGAAAATAGACAGGTCTATATTTTCTTTCTAAAAATAAAAAATTAACAGGAATCTTGAGACATGGTTCATCTTCAAAAATTCGAATTAATTTATTTTGTGCAATAAAAGGCACTGCATCGAACGCAGGAATCTGAATGATCCCTAATCCTTGTAAAGCAGCATGTAAATAGCTTTGTGTGTCCTCTACACACAGTTTGTAGGGAAGATTGACCTGAATATTTTTAAAATACAGGCGCTCAAAATCAGTATCTAAATTTTTGATTTGATACCCGATCAGAAAATGCTCTTGCAAATGCGTCAAGTGCAATGGTTGTTGCAACCTATTTAGATAATCAGGAGAAGCCAAAGTATATAAATCAACATTGGCAATTGGTCTTACTATTAAATTTTCATCCTCCACCCTACCCACACGAACGACACAATCTAAACGCTGTTCGATTAAATCTGAATAATGATCATGACTATAAATTGAAATTTTAACATTTGGATATTTTTCATAAAACTCATTGAGATAAGGAATAAGGTATTGTGTTGCTATACGCAACGGCAAACCAATTTTAATTTTTCCTATATGCTCACGATTTTTTAATTTGAAATGATCTAATGTTTCAGACTGTAGAATTAAGTGTTTAACCTCTAGAAAAAATTGCATTCCGTCATTGGTTAAATTGACTTTTCGAGTAGTTCGATTAAACAGCAAAATTTCATATTCTTTTTCTAAAGCTTGTATGGCATAGGTAATGGTGGAACGTGGTAAGTCTAACTCTTTTGCTACTTGTGCAAATGAGTGTTTTTCTGCAACAAGACAAAAAATTTTAAACCGCTCTATTTTATCCATCTATTATTCAAATTTTTCAAACAATCCATTCGATTCTATCCACTATGTAGAATAAAAAATAGCACCTAGAATTTCAACATCACTGGTTAACATTGGAAAATAAAAATGAGCTCACATGACTTAAAAGATAAAACCGTTATTATTACGGGTGGCGCAAAAAATTTAGGTGGTTTGATCTCTCGTAAATTTGCAGAACAAGGCGCAAATTTGGTCATTCACTATAACAACCCAGAAACCCGAAAGGATGCTGAAGAAACACTTAAAGCTGTTGAACAATTGGGTGCTCATGCAACACTGATACAAGCAGATCTTTCTAATATTGAGAATATTGAAACCTTGTTCATCAAAGCCAAAGAAACTTTTGGTGGTATCGATATTGCAATTAATACAGTCGGTCGAGTATTAAAAAAACCATTGATTGAAACCACAGAACAAGAGTTTGATTCAATGAATGACATTAATAATAAAATTGCTTATTTCTTCATTCAATCTGCGGGAAAACATCTCAACAATGGTGGAAAAATTTGCTCAATCGTGACCAGTCTTTTGGCAGCCTATACCGGTTTGTATTCCACCTATGAAGGCTTAAAAGCACCGGTTGAGCACTATACTCGCGCGGCATCAAAGGAATACGGAGCGCGTGGTATTTCCGTTACAGCCGTTGCACCAGGTCCAATGGATACCCCATTTTTCTATGGTCAAGAAGCACCTGAAGCTGTGGCGTACCATAAATCTGCCTCAGCACTGGGGGGCTTAACCAAAATTGAAGATATTGAACCTTTGGTACGTTTCTTAGTCACAGAAGGCTGGTGGATTACAGGACAGACTATTTTTGCCAATGGTGGTTATACAACACGATAATGCTGCTCGAGAAAAGTGCCCATTTTATTCAATGGGCACTTTTTCCTTAGTCGTCATAATTTTGCTTGACCCATTCAGCCGTCCGTTCAATGGTTTGCTTGAGATTGGTTTCGGGTATTTTCCAGTTTTGATTCAATTTTAAAAATGCATCAATATTCAATTGCTCTGTACGAATGAAATTTAACATTTCCGCAGATAACTCCAACTTTTGAGCAAGCCATTTCCATTTTAAAATTAATTTTAATATTTTGAGAGAAACAAAATAGTGTGGTGCCTTAAGATTTAAACGATCTGCCGCATGTTGAATCAGTACCTGTAAAGAAATCTGGGTGGGATTAGCAATCAGTATCTCTTGATTTACTGCCAATTGGTCCTGTGAGGCTTTACATATCGCATGAACTAGCATATTCACCGAAACTAAAGGCAAATAATGCTGAGGGGTTGCAGGAATTGCAGTCAACTTGCGTTGTATCAATTGGGTAATGAGATGTTCAATCGGCTGATATTTTGCGATTTCTCCAGAGTATTCATCTCCTATGACTGTTGCAGGGTGTATTACCGTCCAATCAATTTTCAACGCTTGTGCAGATTTGATCCAAGCAAAATGCGCTTCAATTTTGGAAGCTTCATAAGCACCTAGTTTTTGATAGACACACTGCCAATCTGTTTTTTCTATATTTTTCAGATCAACTCCAGCATCTTCCAAATGCTGAGTAAGTGTCAACATATAGCCAGAAAGATGGATTGCCCGTTTCAAGTGACAGTGAGCATTCACAGTTTGAAGTAAATTGATGACTCCTCGAACATTCACTTCATGTGCCTGTTGCATCGACAGATTCCATGCAAATAACGCACTGGTGTTGAACAAATGTGTCACCGTTGCAAGCCGTTTCCAGTCCCCAGTTGAAATACCCAAGTCTGGTAAGGTGATATCACCTTGTATACATTGCAATTTTTGATGATTTATTCCTTGCTTTTCTAGCCAAGCTTTCAATCTAGGTTCTTGTTGCTCACGATTTCGACACAGCGCAAAAACCTGATCATTGTCTTGAAGTAATTGTGCCACCAGAAATTTACCAATAAATCCTGTTGCACCTGCGACCAAGGTAATTTTTTCTGTGCTTTGATAATTTTGCATCACTTGCTACGCTCCTTATGTTCACACTTAATCTAAAGGATGGAGTACACTCCACAGTCAAGTGTTTCTTGCAAGTGCATTCAAATTTGGAGCCAGTGATGTTAATCAGTGAGTTATCAAAACATCTCAATCTCAGTCGGGATACGATTCGTTTTTATGAAAAGCTAGCGCTTATTCATCCTTTGATACGCAATAATGGATACAAAGATTATTCAGAACAGGATGTACAACAATTACAGTTGATCCAAGTTGCTAAAAATTTAGGTTTTACTTTGGCTGAAATTAAACAAATTTTGGATTTGGTCAATGTGAATGAAATTCCAGCGGAACAATTTCATGAGATTTTAACCGACAAGCTTAATCTCATTCGTGAGAAAATCGTTCAACTACAAAACATTCAGCATCTGCTTGAAAATCTTGTGATTGGCGAAGCATGCCCATTTAAAAAAGATTGTGATATTTCTGCGATTGTCTAGTCCATAAAAAAACCGCCTTACGGCGGTTTCATTTTGAGAAATTAAAGCTTATTTAGATCCTTTAATCCCTGCTTGTAATAACAATGCGCCTAAACCACCAATTTTATTTTCTTGAGGTTTTGCTGCCTGAGGCTTTTTGTCATGACGAGGTGCTTTGTCCTTATTGTCATGATTTGGACGACCTTGCTGTGGACGCTTACCTTGTGGCTTACGTTCAGTACGTTGCTCATTGTTATTAAACTCACGCTTTTGACGAGGTGCTTTAGCAGGTGCTTCAGAACCTTCAGGGCGCATCGACAAATTCACACGATTACGTTCAGCATCTACTGTCAACACGCGCACTTGTACAATTTGTCCTGGTTTAACAACTTTATGTGGATCTGCAACAAATTCATTGGCAAGTTCAGAAATATGAACTAAACCATCTTGATGTACACCAACATCAACAAATGCACCGAAGTTGGTCACATTGGTAATTACACCTTCGAGCTGCATGCCCTCGGTTAACTGACTCACTTCAGTAATATCTTCACGGAATTTAGCCGTACGGAATTCTGGACGTGGATCACGACCTGGTTTTTCAAGTTCACTTAACACATCTTGAATCGTCGGTAAACCAAATTGATCATCCACAAAATCTTCCGCTTTGATCTGACGGATAATTTCAGTATTACCAATAATATCTTTCACTGTAGTCGCTTTGGCTTCAACAATCTTATTGACCAAGCCATAAGACTCAGGATGAACAGATGATGCATCCAAAGGCTCAGAACCGTCTTGAATACGCAAGAAACCTGCAGCTTGTTCAAAGGTACGTTCACCCAAACGAGGGACATTCTTTAATGCTTGACGATTATCAAAACGACCATTTTCTTTACGGTAATCGACAATTTGCTGCGCAATCGCCTTATTCAATCCAGCGATGTAACCCAAGATTGCAGGAGAAGCAGTATTGACATCCACACCTACAGCATTCACACAATCTTCTACCACTGCATCCAGTGTTTTTGCCAAGTTGGTTTGATTCACGTCGTGCTGATATTGACCTACGCCAATTGATTTAGGATCAATTTTAACCAACTCAGCTAAAGGATCTTGTAAACGACGCGCAATAGACACCGCACCACGAATCGCTACATCAAGTTCAGGAAGTTCAGCAGAAGCCAACTCTGAAGCAGAATATACTGATGCACCTGCTTCACTGACTGAAACACGGGTTAAGTTAAGATCAGTGTTCTCAGCCATCATTTCAGCGACAACTGCTTCAGTTTCACGGCTTGCTGTTCCATTACCAATAGCGATTAAATCTACATTGAATTCACGGCACAGTCTTGCCAGTTCTGCAATTGAACCCGCCTTATCTTCTTTAGGTGCAAAAGGATAAATGGTGCTGTGTGCCAAAACATCGCCTGAATTTGAAACTACAGCAAGTTTCACACCTGTACGGATACCAGGGTCAACACCCAGTGTGGTACGAGAACCAGCAGGTGCAGAAAGTAACAAATGACGTAAGTTTTCAGCAAACACATTCATTGCTTCTGATTCAGCAGCAAGGCGTTTTTCAGTCAATAATGAATGCTCGATGGTCGGACGAACTTTGCCTAACCAAAACAGTTTTACTGTTTGTTTTAAAAAGTCTTGACGAGATTGTGGTTGAACTGTCTCAAGATTATATTCAGTTTCAATACGTGAAAGTGGTGCATGATCTTCACCATCAACTTTAAGACCAAGCACATTTTCTTGACGACCGCGCAGCATCGCCAATAAACGATGTGAAGGTACTTTATTGAGGTTTTCAGAGAAATCAAAGTAATCACGGAATTTCTTACCGACTTCTTTTTTCTCTTCAGATGCAACTAAACTCTTCAACACAGCGGTTTTTGCAAAAGTCGTTTTCAACTCTGTTGTCAAAGGAATATTTTGTGCCCAATCATCAATAATGATGTGTTGAATCGCATCTAATTGACTTTCAACATCTGGATATTCTTCATGGCTAAAACCAGCCAAAGCTTCTGTAGGATCAACTTGCTCTGCAATAATTTTTTCTGCGATAACACCAAGACCCGCTTCTTTTGCTTTAAAAGATTTACTGGTACGTTTTGGACGATACGGTGCGTAAAGCTCTTCTAAGGCATTTTTTGTTTCAGCGGCATTTACACGAGCGAGCAAATCATCTGAAAGTTTATTTTGTTCTTTTAAAGATTCGATTACTTTTTCACGGCGTTCAAATAAATCACGTAAATAAACAAGGCGCGTATCGAGTTGGCGTAATTGTATATCGTCTAAACCCTGTGTTACTTCTTTACGGTAACGTGCAATAAATGGAACACTAGAGCCTTCATCAATCAGTTTAATGGCAGCTTCTACTTGGTTTGGACGTACGGCAAGTTCACTTGCCAACTGCTGAACTAAGTCAGTCATCGTGTTTAATTCCACAAGGATAAGGACTAAAAGTTAGTGATTATAAAGACCGAGACCATAAAATCCACAATTGTTTTGCAAATTAGTAATGAAAAAAGTGATAAAAGTTCATTTTTCTTGAGTTTTTATCATGCAATCGGGTATTTCACTCTGACCTTGTGCGTTCAAATTGCTTTGTAAAATAATTTTTCCAAGCTGCCATTTCGCCCCTTTTCTCTGACCGCCACCAAAACGGTTGAAATATTGTAAAGAACACGATTGATAACCCGGTTTAGTGACTGTCTCTTGAACAAACACTGGTGGTGCTTCCATATACATGATTTCTTTCAACAAAAAAGCAGAATAGCGCTGCTCTTTTAACTGAAAATCGCCATTTTGATTGGTTTGAGTTTCTCCCACTTGAACATATGCAATCGGTTGTCCACGACCATCAATCACTTGTCCAGAGATCTCTGGTCGAGATAATCGGCTAATACATGCAGTTAAACAAAAGCTTATTGCTAAAATACATAAAAGTTTCATTTG
This sequence comes from Acinetobacter sp. Ag2, assembly GCF_001005515.1. Classification (NCBI taxonomy): domain Bacteria; kingdom Pseudomonadati; phylum Pseudomonadota; class Gammaproteobacteria; order Moraxellales; family Moraxellaceae; genus Acinetobacter; species Acinetobacter sp. Ag2. The sequence continues at coordinate 38,170 of NZ_LBNA01000046.1, read as the reverse complement.
CAAATGGTATGTTTTTTTATTTATAAACATAGAACGATCTCAAATATTTGTAGATGTTGTCTTTTGGTTTCAAAACAGCCGGAAAATTGTATTTTTGAGCAATTTGATACATAGTCTTAACAAGCGCTTAGGCATTATACTGAGATTGATGAATATTTATAATTTACAACATTAAGGGAGTACATCATGAGTTTGGTTGTACCTGCTGAAAATACAGATGTCGTACAAAACGAAACTGACCGTGTCGAACGCATCTTAGTGGTCGATGATGATGTGCGTTTACGTACCCTTTTACAGCGTTTCCTTGAAGATAAAGGCTTTGTTGTTAAGACAGCCCACGATGCAACACAAATGGACCGTCTATTACAACGTGAGTTATTTTCACTCATCGTTTTAGACTTCATGCTTCCTGTAGAAGATGGTTTAAGCATTTGCAGACGATTACGCGCATCCAATATTGATACACCTGTCATCATGCTCACAGCACGTGGCAGTGACTCTGACCGTATTGCTGGTTTAGAGGCTGGTGCGGATGACTATTTGCCAAAACCATTTAATCCAAATGAATTATTGGCACGTATCCGTGCTGTTTTACGTCGCCAAGTTCGTGAGGTTCCAGGTGCACCAAGCCAAAATGTAGAAGTGGTTTCGTTTGGTCCATGGTCTTTAGATCTTTCAACGCGCACTTTGACACGTGAAGGGCAAGTAGTCACCTTGACCACAGGTGAGTTTGCCGTGTTGAAAGCGCTGGTACAACATCCACGCGAACCATTGACCCGTGATAAATTGATGAATTTGGCACGTGGTCGTGAATGGGGCGCAATGGAACGTTCAATTGATGTTCAAGTTTCACGTTTGCGTCGATTAATCGAAGAGAATCCAGCACGCGCACGTTATATCCAAACTGTATGGGGCGTAGGTTATGTCTTTGTTCCAGATGGTGCGGAATAATAAAGCGATATATGGTATCTCTATTTGCTGAACGCATGAGATATTGACTTATGGGTGACATTTTTGAATAAGGAATGTCACCCATATTTTATTGCACAGAATAATGCTTTTATGAATTAAGCTTTTAGATGATTTCTAAATGGGGGTTAATCTTATCAACCATGAAACCTCTGCCATTACATAGAAATAATTGTATGAAGATCAAGTTTGCAATGCACCGCTTTACATTTAAAGTTTAAATCGCTTTGCGTAGGCGCTATCTCACTTTTCAGAGATGAAAAGATGACAAAAAACTTCTGTTTAACAGGGGTCTTGCACTGTAAACAAAGCAATACTTTGTTTTTTGCTCATACCTCCCCAAGATGGCGACATCCATGTCGCCTCACGATAGAAAGACCATCTATGTTTCAGAAGCATTTAAAATGTATGTAAACATTCAATGCGCATTTTTCGACCATCTCAAAAAGTCGAATTGGTTACTAAAAATAATAAAAGAAGCAAATCATCATAAAAATTAGGCTTTCTTATTCAATCAAACAATCTATTTTGACTAGATTAAATTTTATGAGTTTATTTTTATTCAAATCACAAGTGTTAGATCAAGCATAGATAAAATCACAGTTTTATTATTGCTATAAATTCATCATTGATTAAACTAAAATCATTGCATCACACGATATTATCGAGTAACAGGATCAATCTGTGAAATTAGAACCCATAGACCCACAAGAATTTACTGACTTTGTCGCTTACAAAGAACGCAAACGCACACCTTGGGAACGCTTTCTCGATAAAATTAAACCACGTTCAGCTGCAATGCGAACTACGGTTCTGGTCATATTTGTGGTTTTTTTTAGCCTATTTATGTCTCTTTGGTTTTTCTGGAAAACACTCTATCTCCCAGAAATTCAACAACATGCACGTTTTCTGGCAGTTGAGCTTGAGATGGTCAACAATCCTCGCTTGCAGATCTACCACGACGATATTCAGTTAGATATTGATGAGTGGTTAAAACAGCGTGTTGGTGTGGAATATGTTACAGATCCTAAAGACTATCCAAATGTTAAAGATAAAATTATTGCTGATTTCTTTACCAATCGCATTGAAAAGCAATTGGCAGAAGAATTAAAAATTAAGGACGTAACGGTTTACTTCCAGTTTAAACCTAGTCCACGTATCTGGGTACAAACGCCTGAAATGAATGGGAATTGGGTTCGTGAACCGTTAAATACCTATGCGAATTATAGTCCAGAACTTATTTTAGCTTGGTTATTGGGGATTCCTTTAATTGCTGCAGCCATTATTTTGACATTGGTTAGACAGTTGAATCGCCCATTACGTCGCTTACAACATGCTGCAAATAATTACAGTAAAACAGGTAAAGCGCCTTATCTTGAAACCAACCATGGACCACAAGAAATTCGTGAAGTTAACCAAGCTTTTAACCATATGATCTATACGCTTGAACAAACTGAACGAGATCGTCAAATCATGTTGGCTGGAATTTCACATGATTTAAGAACACCGCTGACTCGGATTCGTTTAAGTGCAGAAATGATGTCTGATGATGACTTCTTAAAAGAAGGACTGATTTATGATGTCGATGATATGGATGCCATTTTGAGCCAATTTATCTCTTATATGCGTGATGGTTCAGATGAAGAGCTACAAGACACCAATATCAACAGCTTACTACAAGAACTAGTGATTCAGTTTAAGCCTTTGGATATTCGCTTTACACCTCAAGAGTTGCCAATCATCACCGCACGTTCGCTCTCACTCAAACGCTTGATTGGTAATTTGATCAACAATTCTAAGCGCTATGGTGCAGAACCAATTGAATTAAGTGCACTGGTTGAAAATGAACATATCAAAATCTGTGTTGCGGACAATGGTGAAGGTATCCCTGAAGATCAGATTGAAGACTTAATGCAACCCTTTGTACGCGGAAATGCTGCACGTACAGTTCAAGGCAGTGGTTTAGGGCTGGCAATTGTGAAGCGAATTGTCGATATTCATCAAGGTGAACTGTCTATTTCCAACCGCCCTGAAGGTGGTTTACAAGCCATCGTCTCCCTACCACTTTCGATAAAAGTTGAGGAAGAACCGACACCTACAAACCCGATTCAAAAAATTAAGCAAAGTTTGAGTGATCATTTTTAATGATCGCTCAATAATCAAACAAACAGTTTTGTTTATTTATCAAACAGACAACATTATTTCATTAATAAATAATAACTTAAAAACCATCACTAAAATTTATACCCGCATTTATTGAAAAAATTAGACCTTAGCATTAGAGGCATGCACAATTTAGTTTGAGGGCGGTACAATCCGTCTAGTTTTGAACAAGAATTGAGCGTAAACCATGTCTTTAGATCGTATCCGTTTAGCATCTCTCCATGACAAAGTCATGAGCGCAGAACAAGCTGCAACTTTTATCCAAGATGGTATGACTGTGGGGATGAGCGGCTTTACTCGTGCAGGCGAAGCAAAAGCTGTACCTTTAGCACTTGTAAAACAAGCCAAAGTAAATCCTCTCAAGATTACATTGATCACTGGTGCGAGTTTAGGTAATGATCTAGACAAACAATTGACTGAAGCAGGTGTACTTGCTCGTCGTTTACCGTTCCAAGTCGATAACACATTACGTAAAGCCATCAACAAAGGCGAAGTGATGTTTATCGATCAGCATTTGTCAGAAACTGTTGAGCAAATGCGTAATCTTCAATTGAAAAAACCTGATGTTGCTGTGATTGAAGCCATTGCAATTACTGAAGATGGCGGCATCATTCCAACCACTTCTGTAGGTAACTCTGCAAGCTTTGCAATTTTTGCTGAAAAGGTGATTGTTGAAATCAACACCAATTTAAGCCCTGCTTTTGAAGGCTTACACGATATTTATATCCCAACGTATCGTCCTACTCGTCAACCCATCCCATTAACACATGTTGATCAACGTATTGGTACACCTGCAATCAATATCGATCCTGCAAAAATTGTCGGTATCGTGATTAACAGCGAATTCCATGACTCTCCATCAACAGTGACTTTACCGGATGATGAAACGCAATCGATTGCAAACCATTTGATCGCATTCTTTGAGAAAGAAGTTGAAGAAGGTCGTTTGCCTGCGAACCTTGGTCCATTACAAGCAGGAATTGGATCTATTGCCAATGCAGTATTAACAGGTCTGAAAGAATCAAACTTTGAAGACTTAGTGATGTACTCAGAAGTACTTCAAGACTGTACTTTTGAATTGATTGATGCGGGTAAAATGAAATTTGCTTCAGGTTCATCAATTACGCTTTCTGCTAAATATGGCGAAAAAGTATTTAACAATCTTGAACAATACAAAGATAAATTGGTTTTACGTCCACAAGAAATTTCAAACCATCCTGAGTTAGTTCGTCGTTTAGGTATCATTGGTATCAACACTGCACTTGAATTCGATATTTACGGCAACGTCAACTCAACTCACGTTTGTGGTACCAAGATGATGAATGGTATCGGTGGTTCAGGCGACTTCGCGCGTAATGCACATTTGGCTATTTTCGTAACCAAATCAATTGCAAAAGGCGGTGACATTTCTTCTGTTGTACCATTTGCCTCACATATTGATCATGCTGAACATGATGTTGATATTCTGGTTACTGAACAAGGTCTTGCAGACTTACGTGGTTTAGCACCACGTGAACGTGCACGCGCTGTAATCGATCACTGTGCTCACCCAATGTATCGTGATGCCTTAAATGATTACTTTGATCGTGCATGTGAAAAAGGCGGTCAAACACCTCATATTCTTCGTGAAGCGCTTTCTTGGCACTGCAACTTTGAAGAAACAGGTCATATGTTAACCACACAAGATCAAGCTAAAAAATCTGCATAATCTTTCTGCACGATCTTTCTGCATAATCTTTTAGCTCAATAAAAAACGCCCAAAGGGCGTTTTTTATTGTCTGTTGCTTTAACAGGTTGATATGTTCGTTGCAAAAAATGGCAATCAAATAAAATAGCTCTGCGAGCTATACATATCCACTTGCTCACAAAGCTTAAATGATCTTGCCTAGACGACCATCTTTTCCTCGATAAATGCTACACCTGACTGATCCTGATTAATCATATCTACGGCTTTTTCAGCAATCATAATGGCAGGTGCATTGGTGTTTCCATTGACCACTTTAGGCATGATGGACGCATCCACCACACGTAAGTTCTGAATACCATAAACACGCAATCGTGGATCAACCACAGCCATTTCATCCACGCCCATTTTACAACTTCCTACAGGGTGATAAACCGTGTCTGAGCGATCTCGTAAAACCTGTCGAATCTCCTCATCCGTGTGGACATTTGCAGTAAACAAATCTTCTTTGATCATGCTTTTAAACGCTTCAGACTGCATTAAAGTTTGCGTGAGCTTAAAACCTTTGACCATTTCTTCTAAATCAGACTCTTCTCCATAAAAATTTGGATCAATCAATATTGGATCGTCGATACTTGGACCACTGATCTTGATCGTGCCACGACTTTTTGGGTTCAGTAAGCATACATGACAAGAAATGCCATGACCTGTATGTAAAGTCCGAGCATGGTTATCAACCAATGCAATCACAAAGTGTAATTGTAAATTCGGTACTTTTTGCTCTGCTGAGCTTTTAATAAAACCGCCACATTCAGCAAAATTAGTCGTAAGCAAACCACGCCGCTCTTTTCGATAACGTCCTATTTGCTTGATTAAATCAATAGACCCGGGGATGGATAGCCCAAAAGTTCCCTGTATTTCACGTACTTTATAGCCAAAGATAAAATCAGGATGATCATGAAAATTCTTGCCCACGCCGGGTAAGTGTTTTTTCACCTCAATCCCATGTTCCATTAACTCATGCTGGTCACCGATGCCAGATAACATCAAGATTTGAGGTGACTGCATTGCACCAGCACTGAGTAGCACTTCACGTCGCGCGTGGATCTGTTTCAATTGACCATTCTGCTTATACTCCACACCCACAGCCACACCGTTTTCGATTAAAATTCGCTGGGTTTGCGCCGAGGTCTCAACTGTTAAATTTTTTCGTTTAAGATGTGGAAAGAGATAAGCCCGAGCTGAACTACAGCGCTCACCATTAATATGAGTGACTTGATAAATGCCTAAGCCTTCCTGCTCTTCGCCATTAAAGTCATCCAAAATTCGATAGCCCTGTTGTTTCGCAGCTGCAAGATATTTTTGTTGAAGCGGATTGTCACTGTGTAAATCAATCACAGACAATGGACCATCATTACCATGATATTGATTTTTAATTCTTTGATTATTCTCTGATTTAATGAAATAAGGTAAAACCTCATCATATGACCAGCCTGTATTCCCTAAAGCCGACCAATCATCATAATCTTGTCGATGTCCTCGGATATAGACCATTGCATTGATTGCAGATGATCCACCCAGACACTTACCACGTGGTTGGTAGCCTTTGCGACCGTTCAAACCTTTCTGAGGAACAGTTTCAAATGCCCAGTTATTAATTTTTGTAGGAATGCTAATGACCGCTGCGCAGGGAACCTCGACTTTCCAGCCATCTCCAGTACCACCTGCTTCAAGCAAACAAACAGAAACCTGTGGATTTTCAGATAAACGACCAGCCAAAACACAACCTGAGCTTCCACCACCAACAATAATATAATCAAATTCCTGTTTATTCATATGAAATTCCATTTTTGTTTTAAATTATTCCTCAATCATTATGCATATTTTCAAGCAATAAAAAATAATCATTCGTAACCGCACCATTCCACTCCAAATTTAGAATGTCTATCAAACATTTACGCATTGTCTAAAAAATCAACTTATCAAGATGCACTTTTTATATTAATCTGATGCAAACATTCTTTTAAAAACAAGAGATAAAAGAAAGCTATGTTTATCATTAGGCAGTTTCAGGAAACCGACTTAGATGATGTCATTGCACTTTGGGAAACATGTGATTTAACACGTCCATGGAATAGCCCAGAGATTGATATCTTCCGAAAAGTCGCTCAAAAAGATGGATTATTTTTATTGGCGGTCAAAGATGAACAGCTCATTGCTACCGTGATGGGCGGTTATGACGGACATCGTGGCTGGGTAAATTATCTTGCCGTGCATCCACATGATCAACGTAATGGCGTGGCAACAGCCCTCTTACAACAGCTTGAAAAGCGCTTGGTTGCATTGGGCTGTCCAAAGTTGCAACTGTTGATCCGTAAAGACAATATCGATGTACAAAGTTTTTATGAGCAATTGGGCTATGAAGAGATTGAGGTGGTTTGCTTAGGTAAGCGGCTGATTCAGGATTAAGAACAGCCTCATCAAATTAAACTCATCATGGGTCTAATGCTATCGGTTAAAAGTGAGACATCATCTACACCGCGTTAAAAGTATTTATTGCAATGCTGTCGAAGTTTCAGAGCTGTACGTATAGCTAAATACACTTAAAACCTATAACCATAAGCAATTCCCAAAATATCCTGACTCATTTTAATTTTAGCCTCACCACCACCAAATGCAGGAGAAATTGGTCCTTTCACCTCATTTTCCAAGGCATGTGTATAGGCAATACTGAGTTCTTGATGAGGATCAATATTCCATGTTGCACCAACACTGAGATGGTCTTGAATGACACCAGGTGCAAGAATATTTAAAAAGACCTCTTGCGCTGGAATGGGCTGATCATTATGACTATAGCCTGCCCTTAAAAGCAGTCGAGGGTGTGCTTGATAAGATACCCCCAATTTATAGACATTGATGTCTTTCCAACCAAATCCAGGACCCTGTGGAGAACCAAAAAGCTGCCCCTGCTGTAGCTGCCCGACATCAAATGAATGTCCAACAGATTTCACATCTGAATAGTTAATCCGTTGTACATCTGCTGCAATGGTGAATTGAGGGCTTACTTTTAATGCTGCACCCACTGCATAGTTTTCAGGAACATCAAAATCTCCATGTTCAGCAAATAATCCTCGATATTGATCAAAACGATCAGCATTGATTTTTGAAGCATAACTCGCACCTAAAGTTAAGCGATCATTGAAGAATATGCCTGACCAGCCCACTCGTGCTCCTAGACCTGTAGCACTCTGCTTTCCTCGATTACTGAGGTTTGAAGCATCTGAAGAAAATCCAGCAAAACCCTGAATTCCCCTTGCCTCAAAACGTTGATATAAAATATTCGTTGCAGCACCCACAGATTGATTTGCGGCATATTTCCAAGATACCGCAGGAGAGACAAAAACTTGCGTTAAATCGACCCCAGCCGTGCCCCTATTGCCAAATGCAGCAAACGGATTATCCTGATAGCCTGTATTCATACCACCATTGCCATACACTGCTAAACCTAATGCCACTTGGTCATTGATTTGATGATTTAAAGCAATTTCTGGCAATACAAAATACGCTCGTCCATTGCCATCATATGAGCCATTCGCATTCGGCAGTTGATTTGCAGTGATGTTTGCAGAACGATCAGGTGAAAAAATACTCGCCCCAATGTCAATACGGTTTCCAACCCAACTTAAACCTGCTGGGTTATTAGCGATGCTGAGTGCATCCTGAAATTGAGCGATCGATACACCTGCATTACCTTGGGCTTTTACACCATAGGCATGCATAAAATAGCCTGTTGTCGCAGAAGAATTCGAGCTAAATAAAACCCCAGCAATTGCCAGCCCCGTAACTTGAGATATAAATTTCATTGAATCATCTTATCTTTAAATAATATATAACTAAGTATATTGTTAGCCATATATCTTGTAATCCAAGATAAAATGAGATCATTATTCTATTTTTTCATAAAACACTTTTTCTTGACTTGTTTCACTCGACCTAGGCGCAAGAATACAGGAAATTCTATTTTTAAATCTTCATGTTCACTGCTTAGTTGTTCAGCCAATTCAAGTAAGGGAGGATCTTGATTTTTTTCACAATAATGTTTAATTGCCGACCATGTCGATAAATATTTTAACAGTTGTGCTGCTGACCATTGATACTGCATTTTAAAACTGGCAACGGTTATTTCTTCAAATGGGAATGGAATCGTCTGATATTCTTCGTCAATATAACGGCGCTCAGCATCCCAATAACCGTTTAATTTTTTAAAATATACATCTTGAATCATGGAATGAATGACTTTATTCTCAACTTGAATTAAACCATATCCGATGACAGCAAGGATTCCCTGCGGTTTAAGTGTTCTTTGAACCTCTTTATAAAACCCGTCAAAATCAAACCAATGAATTGCCTGCGCTACCGAAATTAAATCAAAACTGTGAGCTGCAAATGAGGTGTGTTCAGCCGATTGAACCTGATAGCTAACATTATCAAAATAAGGTGCAAGCTGTAGTTGTTTTTCGCTCAAATCGGTGGCAACAATATGATCAAAGTAAGGAGTCAGTAGTTGAGTGAATTGTCCTGAACCTGCACCACAATCCCATGCAAAGCTACGCTCAGGAACATGATTTAATATTTCCTGAACCACATCCTGTGGATAACTGGGTCGTGCTTGTTGATAAAGCGCACTGCCTGATGAAAATAAATCTTTCATTGTTTTTTATAACAATCTATTCGTTTTATAAAAATTTATTCTACGTCATTTCCACATCAGCTCAAGGCATTTTGTAAGACAATTAAAATCATTCCTCTGCACCGTATTTTAATCGGTTTATTTTCTAGAACGCTCACAATGACATTGAACGCTAAAAATAGGCAATAAAAAACCCCAAACAATGTTTGGGGTTTTTCAAATATGGTGGCGAGACCCAGGATCGAACTGGGGACACACGGATTTTCAATCCGTTGCTCTACCTACTGAGCTATCACGCCGATGCGGTGTATTAAGCCGTATCTGCATTCAATAGTCAATAAAAATCATGACTTTTTTATTCAAGCGAATATTTTTTACCCAAAAAAAATCCCTGATGGGATCAGGGATTGAAATCTTAAAGATTTTTAAATATGGTGGCGAGACCCAGGATCGAACTGGGGACACACGGATTTTCAATCCGTTGCTCTACCTACTGAGCTATCACGCCGATGGGGCGTATTAAACAATTTAATCCATAAGCCGTCAAGTATAGAAAGCATTAAAATCATTCAACAGTCTATTTTTACAACAAAATCAGCCTATTTACGCGCTAATGGATGCTTTTTCACACATATTTGAGTCATACATTGTTTGAATGATCTCGATTAGCATAACCAATTTGCGCATATTCCGTTTTTGAATCTGTTCAAAATGCACTTAAAACTAACCATTTCACCATCCCTTGTTCTTGAGCAACTTGTTTTTGAGCAAAGCAAGCAAAAGCAATGACTCAAGCTGCTTTAGGCATTCAGAAAACTCAAATCGCTTAGATTTTACCGAGATGCGCTAAACAACGATGTATTGCACCGCAACCTGGCTCAAAGTTCTTTACACCCTTTTCTTCTTCAATTCGGCAAACTTCTTCAACCAAACGTTCAGCAACCCCTCGCCCTCGATTGGCTGGATGTACCACAATATTTTCTAAAGTTCTGCTTTCACCTTGTCCAGTACACCATAATGCCCCAATAATCTTTGTATTAAATTCTGCGACATAAAGTAGGGTATAATGAGCCAAGTTTTGCTCAAGTTGTTCTATGGCGTCATGACCATCCCCAAATTCGGGACTGGTGTCATATAATCGCTCAAGCTGATCGCGAACTTCTTCATTTTCTAGTGAAGTTTTAGCATGTACGGTAATAGGCATTGATTAACCCTCCTGAGCAATCTAATATGCTGTCACTTTCGTCACAGCGAAACATCTTTACATCAAACTTTTAATTTTTGACGTTTTTTGAGGAACGTGTCTATGGCGCAACGTATCAGTGAAGTGGTAAGAAACACCAACGAAACTAAAATTCGAGTTCGTGTGAATCTTGACGGTACTGGTCAAGGCACGCTCAATACAGGTGTTCCCTTTTTAGACCATATGATTGATCAAATCAAGCGTCATGGTTTATTTGATATTGATATTCATTGTGATGGCGACTTGGAAATCGATGATCACCACACCGTAGAAGATTGTGGGATTACGCTAGGACAAGCTTTTGCACAAGCGCTTGGCGATAAAAAAGGCTTAAAACGTTATGGTCATTTTTATGCACCACTTGATGAGTCTTTAAGCCGTGTCGTTGTTGATCTATCAGGTCGCCCAGGATTGTGGATGGATATTCCATTTACTCGTGCGCGAATTGGTAGCTTCGATGTCGATTTATTCTCAGAATTTTTCCAAGGCTTTGTTAATCATGCCTTAATGACCCTGCATATCGACAACTTAAAAGGTAAAAATAGCCATCACCAGATCGAAAGTGTGTTCAAAGCGTTTGCTCGCGCACTACGTATGGCATGCGAAGTTGATCCTCGCGCTGAAAATACTGTTGCTTCTACCAAAGGAACCTTGTAATGACCCGTATTGCCCTTCTTGATTATGGCATGGGAAACCTTCATTCAGCAGCTAAAGCACTTGAACATGTCGGTGCAACTGTAGATGTGACCAATGATCCAAAGCTGATTGCTCAAGCAGATAAAATTGTATTTCCAGGTGTGGGAGCAATGCGTGACTGCATTCAAGGCATGCATGAAGCAGGAATCGATGAAGTTGTACATCAAGCTGCCTTCAATAAACCTGTGCTGGCAATATGTGTCGGTATGCAGGCTTTACTTGAGTCATCTGAAGAAAATGGTGGCACTCAAGCGCTGGGTATTTTTGATGGCATGGTCAAACATTTTCCAGATATGGAGGGATTAAAAGTTCCTCACATGGGCTGGAACCAAGTCCACCAAGCTGATCCTAGCCATCCAATGTGGAAAAATATCGAACAAGATGCACGCTTCTATTTCGTGCATAGCTATTATGTTGAACCTAAAGATTCAACACTGATTGCAGCAACATGTGATTATGGTTTGCAGTTCTGTACCGCAATTCATAAAGAAAATCTATTTGCTACACAATTCCATCCAGAAAAGAGCCATACAGCAGGTTTGCAATTGCTGAAAAACTTTGTGGAATGGAATATTTAATTTATTTAAATTAACGTGAGTTCGATGCAATCATACATTTAACTTACTGAAAAAAATAAAACTCTGCGGAGTCTTGCTGAGTTTTCACCCAATTACAGAATCAGCCTGCGGCTAGCCCTACTTTTCTTTCGGGAAAAGTAGGCAAAACCATTGTCACCCGCAAAACTCGTCAGCTACCAGCAACATATTTAAGCAGTCGCAGAAACAATACATTATAGAAGTAATCCTGCCTCAAACAGTTGCGGATGACGTTTCCGAGTATCATGTTTTATCAAGATTTTTATATCGATCTCAGCTTAAATTACACTGTTTTTTTACTCATACTTTATTTTTTCTTATCAATTCATTATGCTTCATCAAAATTGAATAAAAAATCATCAATTCTTTTTTTTAAACAGTTTTTTAAAAATATCATAATTTATATAGGAATATAAAATGTCTTCTAATTTCCAAAGCCATGATTCAGGTTTAAATGCAAATGGTCGCTTCGGACGATTATCATATTTAGGTTGGAATATGTTAACCTTTCTAATCACTATAATTGCTGCTGTTTTATTTAGTATTATATGTGCTATTGTAGCGCCAAATTTCTTATCAACAGCAACTATTAATGGAAATTTATCCATTTCATTATTATTTATTGTTGGAATTTTTTATATTGTATTAATTTACTTTTCATTTATATTTTCGATACGCCGCTTACATGATCGTAATCATAGTGGTTGGCTATCTTTACTTATTCTCGTACCCTTTCTAAATCTCTTTTTTATACTTTATTTAATTTTCGCCCCAGGTACTCCAGGCTCAAACAATTATGGTGCTCCACACATCACTAAAACTTGGGAAAAAGTATTGGGTTGGATGTATTTCCTTATTTTTCCACTAGGAATTTTAGCAGCAATTGCTATTCCCGCTTATCAAAACTATGTTGATCGTGCTCAACATCAACAAATTGAACTACATAGTCAGCACACTCAATCTGAATAAAAGATTTCTGTAATAGTTATCATCTTGGATTCACCATATTAAACTATGATGATTCCAAGACTTGTTGTGAGCAATAAACTTTACGTTTCTTTTTTTAAATCACTCAAATTTAAAAATAAAACTTTAACACTTATTGATTCAATGGCTTATAGATGAAAAACATCACGCTCATCAATGATGCACTACTTCATCCCAATGGACGTTTTGGGCGTTTATCACTCATTGCATGGTTAACCATTCTCACCCTTATTTTATGCTCCCTAAATCTTTATATCTCATTACAGATGTTGAATACCGACGAAGATTTTAAGCAAATTGAACCTTTGGCTTTGTTTTTATGGGCGACCTTACACATCTCATGTATCTATACATTTTTTATACTCATCATTCGTAGACTGCATGATCTTAATCGTTCTGGTTGGTGGAGTGTGTTGATTTTGATCCCGATTGTACAGGTGCTTTTTTTGTTTTTAATCTTTGTCACACCTGGCTCTTTTCATGATAATCAATACGGTAGCAGTAGATTAACACCTATTTGGGAAAAAACCGTTGCAATGATCTCAATCATTTGCACCCCCATCTTAACCATCGTGCTCATCTATATTTTGGCGATTTCTCCCCCACCGAAAACTGATCCGCAAATCGAATTTGAAGGATCTCATCACGTGATGCAACCATCACGTTAATCTTTGGTAACAAAGCCACCTTCTAACGGTTCAACATTGATTTTAATCTCTGCTTTTAAGTTTAAAGCGGCATAACGATCTTTAATCTCATTGATTAACTGCTCCATGGTGGCATGGCTTAAATCCAGTTCAGATTCAGCATATGCCTTACTCACAAGTTCCGTTTTGTCTTGCTGTTTAGCTTCCATATTCCAACGTTCAGTCATACCCACTAAACGTGCCAATTCAATTAAACTTTGTGCGCTTGAAGGTGTAGAATTATGTAGCCATTTACTCATTGTACCTTTTGAAGTTTCCAGCACATTGACAATATCACTGGCCTTTATATTTTTATCTTGAATCAATTGCTTTAAACGTTTTGCACCTTCGATAAAAAGATCATCCTCTTTTTCTACCATCTGCTTGATTCCTGTAATTTCATCTCACAAAACTATCATCTTTTATTCAAAGTTTGTTATAACACAATATCGTTAAATTTTTTTATGCCTTACCTGCTCAATTTTAGTCGACAAAGCAAGTAATTTATGAAATTTCAGCTACCCCTGAAAACTGAGAGCTAAAATTTGTGAATGATCAAAGCCAACAACTCCCAAGCAAGGAACAAATTCTAAGCTTTCCACGTTTTGAAAATTTGCCTTTAAATAAAATTGTGGTGATTAATACGCTGGAACAGTGTCATGAAATTTCAGAAGAATTAGCAAAAGCGACTTTACTCGGCTTTGATACAGAGTCAAAGCCAACTTTTACAAAAGGTGAAGTTCAGACAGGACCTCATTTGATTCAACTTGCCACTGCGGAGAAAGCTTATTTATTTCAGGTTTCGCCTGAAATTCTAAACTTTTTAAAACCCTTTTTAGAAAACACAAATCAACTCAAAGTGGGCTTTGGTCTAAAAAATGACTTACATTTATTTCGTAAAAAAGGGGTAGAACTACATCGTGTGATTGAGCTTTCCAAACTTTTCTCAAGCTTCGGAATGACCAGTCCATTAGGCATTAAAAATGCGATGGCGCTCCTATTTCAGGTTCATTTTCCTAAAAGTAAATCAATAAGCACCTCGAACTGGGCGAAAAAGAATCTGACCATTCCTCAAATTCAGTACGCCGCAGCAGACGCTTATGCGCCAGTTCTTATTTTTAAGGCACTTCTCGATTTAAATTTAATCCCAGTTGATATCATCAAAATCACGACTGAATTGGGGATCAATGAAAATAAAAGCCCCAACTGACACTTAGAAATTGATCAAGTTTTTGCTAAGATGAACGCCAATGAATTTCTATGAGAATAGGCAAGGAGCGAAAGCATGCTGATCATCCCTGCAATAGACCTGAAAGATGGTAAATGTGTACGTTTAAAACAAGGTCGTATGGAAGACGATACTGTATTTTCTGATGATCCAGTTGCAACGGCACAACATTGGGTAAATGAAGGTGCACGCCGTTTACATCTGGTTGATTTAAATGGTGCTTTCGCTGGTACACCAATCCATAAACCTGTGGTTGAAGCAATTGCCAAAGCGCAACCTGAACTACCGATTCAAATTGGTGGTGGTATCCGCTCTTTAGAGACGATTGAGCATTACCTAGATGCTGGTGTGTCTTTTGTGATCATTGGAACCAAAGCCGTTCAAAACCCTGAGTTTGTCGAAGAAGCATGTCAAAAATTTGCAGGTCATATCATCGTCGGTATTGATGCAATGAACGGTATGGTTGCTACAGATGGCTGGGCAAATGTGACTGATGTAAAAGCGACTGATCTTGCAAAACGTTTTGCTGATGCAGGTGTATCAAGCATTGTTTATACAGACATCGCACGTGATGGCATGATGCAAGGTGTCAATGTTGAGCAGACTGTTAATCTTGCACAATATTCAGGTCTTCCTGTCATCGCATCAGGTGGTGTTACTAACTTAGATGATGTACGCAACTTAAAAGGTCAACCAGGTATTTTAGGTGCAATTACTGGACGAGCAATCTATGAAGGCACGCTCAATCTACGTGAAGCTCAATTATTGTTGGATGACCAAGCATTCTAACTTCAGTTAATTTGTAGAAAGAGAACCGTAAGGTTCTCTTTTTTATTCTTTCAATCACAACAAAAATCTAGACTAATGTATTCTCAAAATGCTGCATTTCTATTTTTTGTGCCAGAAAGGGTTTTAAAGCCTTAAACCAATGTTTAAATTCTTCTGTTTTCATAAAAACATCTGTGTGTGCTTTTAAATCAGTCCAGTGAATTTGTAGAATATATTGTTGATTATTCTCTATTCCACGAATCAATTTAAATTTTTCACACCCTTGTGCATTTCTAAAAATGTCGGATAATTCATAAAATTTCTTTTCGAAAGCCGATTGCTGACCCTCAATAATATGAAATAAAGCTTGTTCAATGACCATGGCTTATTTCTCTTTATGCATATTTTAATAGTTAAAGTATAACGCTTTCAGGTGACAATTTAATGATCGCCTCTCATTTATTACCAAACTTAACATCAGCATAATTCTGTGCTTTCGCGTAAAATAGCGATGCTTTCTTTTGCCCTCTTGTTCTTTATGTCATCCTCTCCCTTTGCTTTATTTTTAAAATCGAAAATACCTCAGATTGCCCTGATCATCATGACTATGATTTGGGGAGGTACTTTTGTCGTTGTGCATCATGCCTTGAATTATAGTTCTCCAATGTTCTTCGTAGGTTGCCGATTTGCAGCGGCAACCATCGCTGTCGGATTATTGTCATATAAATATCTCAGAGGCATTCATCTAAAAGAAATTATTGCTGGGGCACTGATTGGCAGCATGATTGCTGGAGGTTATGGCTCACAAACCGTAGGAATGCAAACCATCAGTAGTAGTGAGTCTGCATTTTTAACGGCGTTATATGTCCCTTTGGTACCCATCTTAATTTGGCTGATTTTTCGTAAAAGACCTCACGTGATGACATGGTTAGGTGTTTTGCTAGCATTTATCGGGTTAATTTTCTTAACAGGCAATGGCTTCAACCAAATCAATCTCAATACAGGGCAAATTGTAACCCTACTCGGTTCTTTTGCGATTGCAATGGAAATTATTTTGATTGGTTACTTTGCCGGGAAAGTGAACATTCAGCGAGTGACTGTAATTCAGTTGGCTTTCGCCTCAGTGTTATCTTTTGCATCAATGCCCTTTGTTGGAGAACATCATATCCCCGCCTTTTCGTGGGAACTGCTTATACTGGCTGTAGGATTAGGATTGACCAGTTCTATATTGCAACTGACCATGAACTGGGCACAACGTTCAGTTGATCCATCTCAAGCAGCAGTGATCTATGCTGGCGAACCTGTATGGGCAGCATTATTTGGCAGAATTGCAGGTGAACGCCTTCCCCTAGTTGCACTTTTTGGTGGATTACTTGTGGTTTTGGGCATTATCCTCAGCGAATGGAGACCTCGATTTTTAAACAGAAAACAACATCAAAAAAGTACTCACACCATATAAAAAAACAGCGTTTCAAGGTAAACGCTGTTTTTTACTTCAGTCATTCTTTCAATTTTTAGTCAGGTTTATAGCGGTAAAGCTTGATCATCATTCAAAACGATAATCCCTCGAATCGCTCGATAAACAATCCATATCCAAGAAAGAAATAAAGTCACACCACAAAACACTGTAGCGCTGAGTGCTACACCTGCAAATGCGTTGACATTATCCATAGTGAAAAAGAGAAAAAGAAATGGAATAAATGCAACGATGGTCCAGATCAAGTACCACCAAAATGTTCTGATTTGCCACTTAAAATGGCTTTCAAAAATCGTACCTCGAACAGAATCTAATTTTACGTAATTAATAATCAATGCAACAATTGCTAGAATTCCAGCGGAGAAAATCGCAATAATGTAAAGAATGTATAAGATTAAGGTGAGAGATTTACTATTGTTTGAATCGACATAATTACTCATCGCAAGCCCTTTTTTAAAACTTGGCGAATTCACACTAAATGTGGAATACATTTAAAGGTGAAATTAACCATAAAATCAATAAAATATTAAAGACTATGGTACAGAAATAGATCTTTCGAAAAGGTTGTTTTTGTGTTTTATGTCGTAAGCGTTGTTGTGCCAACCATGCAGCAGGCCAGCCGCCTAAAAAGGCTAAAATATGTAAGGTATTTTCAGGCACCCGACGCTGATTGATTTGTGCAGCTTCTTTGTCCTGCGCATAGAACCAATAAGTCATGACATTGATAATACTGACAAAAAGCAGAATCATACCATTTAATAAACCACTTATACTTAAGATTGCCAAAGCCACTATATAAACGATACATATGATTTGCATCGGCTGTAATGAGGAGGCTTTTTGGGCATTCAGTGTATTCTGACTGGTTCGATTTGTTTTGGCATGAACAGTTTGAGTTGCTTTCAAATAAGTCACTTGCTTGGCTTTATAACGTCCTTGTCCATCTAACTGCACCACATATTCAAGTGCACAGCCCACTATCGGACGTGGACCTTTTTGTGCAAAGTCTTTGATATGCAGGAATACACGCTCTTTTAGTCCATCATTGGGTTGAATAAAGCCATAGCCTTTGTCATCAAACCACTCAACTAACCGACCTTGATCACGCATTTTTTATCCCACACATTTATTAAGCTGTTACAAATTTCAATCTTTCAATCAACATATTACGCATTTCTTGTGGATTTTTCTGCAAGATATCATCCCCTGTTCGAGCTGATTCAGCATTGATTTGTGCAATCTGCAAACGCATCATCCAAAAGCGTCCTGCCGCCATTGCCAAATATAATTCTAGACATGCCTTTTCATCTTCGGTCAGTGGACGAACTGAACTATAAGCATTTAAAAATGCTATTGCCTTGGCTTCATTTAAAATAACTTCAGGATATTCGGTACAAAAATCATTTAATGTAATGGCAATATCAAATAACAATTCATCTTGATTCATTTCATAAAAATCAAGGATTCCTTTGAGGTTGTCTCCTTCAAACAGCGTATTGTCGCGAAACAAGTCAGAATGAATCCAACCTTTAGGTCTATTTGGATACATCTGTGTTAATGCTTGATACAATCCCAAGAGATTATCAAGTAGCGCTTTATCGGCTGGACTTAAAGTCGGTTTGATTTGTTTCGCCACATTGTACCAATAGTCATGATCGCGGGCGATTTTGCGCTGTAGTGGAAAATCTTTTAATGCGATATGCATCTTTGCCTGAGCCATCGCAATCTGTTCAACTTGAGCAATGCTTGATGGCATAGGATGTTTGCCGATCATACGTGGTGCAATCTGCGCAGGTTTATCCTTCAACGTATGAATAGATTGACCTTCATATTTGAGAGGTACAGGGACAGCCAGCCCATATTCGCCTAAATGCTCTAACACAGGAATTAACTCACCTGCCGCTTGCGCATCCATATTTTCAAATAAGGTTAAAACAAACTGTGTTCCATCACGACAAATGATAAAATAGTTGGTATTTTGAATACCGCCTTGAATTGGGTTCAGCTCAACCACCTCTAATCCATAAGGTGCTGCAAAGACCTGAACTTCTTGTAAACTCAAAGTGGTATAAACCGACATAGAAAACCTGCGAAAAAACTTACATAAGTTTGATAGAATAACCGCTTCGGCTATTGTGGTGCTATAGCTAAGTCACGAAGTTTCATCATCGACTGTTATTTTTTGGAAAAAATTATGCTCGCTAAACGTATTATTCCTTGCCTAGACGTAGATAATGGTCGTGTGGTGAAAGGTGTTCAATTTCTTGATATTCGTGACGCAGGTGATCCTGTAGAAGTAGCTCGACGATATAATGAACAAGGTGCCGATGAAATTACTTTTTTAGACATCACTGCAACCTCCAATGGTCGTGATACGACTTATCGCACTGTAGAACGTATGGCGGAAAGTGTATTTGTCCCTTTAACTGTCGGTGGCGGTGTACGTAAAGTTGAAGATATTCGCCTATTGTTAAATGCAGGCGCTGATAAAGTCAGTATTAACTCCGCTGCCGTGTTTAACCCTGAGTTTGTACAAGAAGCGTCTCAGCGCTTTGGCGCACAATGCATTGTCGTTGCGATTGATGCCAAAAAAACTGCAGAAAATAAGTGGGAAATTTTCACTCATGGTGGACGTAAACCTACAGGGATTGATGCCATTGAATGGGCAGTAAAAATGGCGGAATACGGTGCAGGTGAACTATTGGTTACGTCTATGGATGCTGATGGAACCAAAGCCGGTTATGACATTGGTCTCATGCGCCAAATCAATGATCGTGTCACCATTCCAACGATTGCTTCTGGTGGCGTAGGTAATTTACAACACCTAGCAGATGGTATTTTAAAAGGTGGAGCAGATGCGGTATTGGCAGCTTCAATCTTCCATTTTGGTCAATATACGATTCCTGAAGCAAAACAATATCTCGCAGAACAAGGGATTGAAATGCGTCTTTGATGAATAACGTTTTATCTAGATTAAAAACTATATAAATAATCTCATACTTCAATCAACATACTGCATCATGCTGAAAACGCCTTCTTCCACTGGGAGAAGGTTGTATTGAGCGCTTATTTTATTTCGAATGCTCTATTGAATAAGAAAATGAAAGCATTCTAAAGTGATGAATTATTCATGGTTTTATATCACCTTTATTAAGTCTAAATTAAAACAACATAAAGAAATCAATTAATAATATTTATTTTCAAATAAAATTTTACAATTTATTTGTCATGATTTTTAAATACAGAATTCACACAGTAATGATAAAATAAATGAAAACAGTCACATTTCCATTTTTAATATCAGCGTCTTAAAATAAGCCCATCCTTCAATATAAATCAGGGAATTAACCCTATTTACTGAAACTCCTATATTTTTCCAGTATTTTTACTATGAAAAAAAATCATGAACCTAAGGTATTTCATATTCTTTTTATTTCATTTAATCTTGATTGAAATAAGCCTTAAATTTTGTAGTTGATGATGGAGTTAATAAAAATAAATAAGGAGGATTAATCAGCTCATGACTTATTCATACGATTATACACATCGGCATGTCTTATTTGGGATGTCTGAGTCCATGCATATTTATCATCGTGCAACCAGTTATGAACATCTCGCCCTGAATAATCACTATAGTGTGCATTATGATTTACATCGTCATGAGCGTGTTTATACCTATCAGCGTAATGCGATTTGGTATTTTTTACATGCCGCATTGAAAGGTTATAGTAAAGCACAATATAAACTCGGAATGATTTATCTACAGGGTCAACTGGGACTGTCTCCTGATCAATATAAAGCCAGAAAATGGTTGTTACTTGCAGCCAATCAAGGGCATATCGAAGCGCAAAATCAACTTCACCATGCTTACCTGCAATAAAAAACCAGCTCGAAAGCTGGTTTTTTACAGTAAAATCAGTGTTTAGCCACCAATTTTTTTGTATTTAGTACGCTTCTGCACAGCTGCATCACCTAAGCGAGCCAAGCGATACGCTTCGTATTCAGCATAGTTACCTTCGTAGAACTCCGGCTGTTCATTTTCAAATGACAAGATATGCGTTGCAATACGGTCGAGGAACCAACGGTCATGCGATACCACCATCACTGTACCTGGGAAGACTAAAATCGCATCTTCTAGCGCACGTAAAGTCTCGATATCCAAATCGTTTGATGGCTCATCCAGTAAGATCACGTTTGCGCCCATTTGAAGAATCTTAGCAAGTTGTAAACGGTTACGTTCACCACCAGATAACTCTCCAACACGTTTTTGCTGATCTTGACCTTTAAAGTTAAAGCGACCGATATAGGCACGAGAAGCAATCTCGTATTCACCGATTCTTAAGATATCTAAACCGCCAGAAACTTCTTCCCAAACTGTTTTATTGTTGTCTAAGGTGTCACGAATCTGACCAACATAGGCGACTTTAACAGACTCACCCAGTGTCACAGTACCTGTATCAGGTTGCTGCTCACCTGTCATCATACGGAATAAGGTGGTTTTACCTGCCCCGTTTGGACCCACAATACCCACAATCGCTGTAGGTGGCACAGTAAAGGTTAGATTTTCGTACAATAAACGACCATCAAAAGATTTACTGATGCCTTCAACTTCAACCACTTTATTCCCTAGACGTGGACCAGGTGGAATATAAATCTCTGAAGTTTCATTACGTTGTTGGAACTCACGCGAGTTAAGCTCTTCAAAACGCTCCATACGTGCTTTATTTTTCTTTTGTTGACCTTTGGCATTTGAACGAACCCATTCAAGTTCTTTTTTCAATGCTTTAGCAAAAGATTCTTCTTGCTTTTGTTCTTGCTCTAAACGGGCATTTTTTTGCTCTAACCAAGACGAATAGTTACCTTGGTATGGAATACCATGCCCACGGTCAAGCTCAAGAATCCACTCTGCCACGTTATCCAAGAAATAACGGTCATGGGTAATCGCCACGATTGTACCTGCAAAGTCTTTCAAGAAACGCTCTAACCAAGATACAGACTCTGCATCCAAGTGGTTCGTCGGTTCGTCCAGCAATAACATATCTGGCTTAGACAGCAATAAACGGCATAGTGCAACACGACGACGCTCACCACCTGAAAGCAAAGTTACATCTGCATCCCAAGCAGGAAGATTTAATGCAGCGGCTGCCTGATCCATTTGATTGGTCAGGTTATGAGCATCCCAAGAATGAATGATTGCTTCTAATTTCTCTTGCTCTTTTGCAAGTGCGTCAAAATCAGCATCTTCTGCTGCGTATTCAGCAAAAACTTCATCTAAGCGTGCCAAGGCATCCAATGGCTCACGTAAACCATCTTCAACATTACCACGGACATCTTTATTTGGATCTAATGGTGGTTCTTGCTCTAGATAACCGATTTTAATACCTGGTTGTGCACGAGCTTCACCTGAGAAATCTTTATCTACGCCAGCCATAATACGGAGCAAAGTAGATTTACCAGCACCGTTTAAACCAAGCACACCAATTTTGGCACCTGGGAAAAATGATAAAGAGATGTCTTTTAAGATTTCGCGTTTAGGCGGAACCATCTTCGACACACGGTTCATCGTGTAAATATATTGGGCCACGTAGGACTCCTCTATAATGAATAAAAATTCGCAAAATGCGAATAGGCTTTACTCGAATGTCATCTGTAGCGACTTGATAAACAAAAACATGGTTTTGTTTATATCCACTTGCAACTCAAATTCACTCAGTCTGCGCGATAAAACTCAAAAACATGTTTACGGTTTTCTTCGTTTCACAGCATTCATTGTTTGTTTTAACTTACAAGGCAACCCACAGATGAAATACGGACAAATCCTTAAATAAATGCTGTTAATTATACGCTGAATTTATCTATTTTTGTTCAGATTTGTCCAATTAGATGGAGATATTTTCAAACACGCTTTTTCAGATTCGTTCTTCAAAAGAGTTCGACCTAGAGTTTTATTCAATCGAGATATGAAATCAAAGTTCGCTTGATATTGCGATATAAACTGTAGATGCAGTCTGGATGTGTTGGTTGGATGACAACCAAATTAAGGCTTGCACAGGACTAAAACTGGTGGCTATACATTGCACCAAGGTATGAGTATCGTTTTTTATTTTAATGCTTGCTGTTATTCAACACATAAGATTGAAAGAGCCGCCAATTTGACGGCTCTTTCAAAGTACTTATTGCCCTTTCAAATTCAATTTATCCATGATGTATAAGGTATTGATATCGACTCTTGTTCGCGCTGTATCCAGATATTTTTGCTCCATTCCTTTTGCATTACTCCACAATCCTAAATCATCATCGTTTAATACACCTAAGGTGGTGTTATTAATCAACCATATGCCTTCTATTTTGTCATGTGGATATTTCACCGCTTTGCCCATATCGAGTACCAATGTTTTGGGTGCTGGAACAATATTCAATGCTTTTAAACCATCCCAGCCTTTTTCCAACTGGAATTCTTCCAGTGTTTTACCCGCGATCGTTAAACCGATCTTGTCATCCTGTTTGAAATCCTTTTGATCTTTAATATCTTCTAAATTGGTGGCTTGAGTTAAATCAATACGATAAACATTTTTAATTACCTTTGTGGTGTCTTTATAAAAAAGACCGTCCCGTTCCAGCACTAAAAATTGTGTTGCACTTAATGCAATAATCCCGGAGTTGGAGTTCTCAGGAAGTTCTTGCTGATAGAGATATTGTGCAACCTTACCTGTCTCAAGGTTAATGGTCACTATACGAGTCAATGTTGATTTATTGACACTTTTATTCGGCAAACTCATGGTCGACTGCATAATGCCCACCAAAGTTTTTTGATCTGGTGTAATGGTGAGCCCTTCCATTCCTCGATTGGCACGGCGATAACTAAATTCATTAGGTAGCGTCCATTGATTACGTTGATCTGCCTTGAATGGATTAATTCGCCCGATTTCCTTGCCATTGGCATCAAAATGTACAATATGTGGACCATATTCATCACTGACCCAAAACGTGCCATCTTGAAGTGCAACTAGCCCTTCACTATCTAAGCCATAATCATCCAATTTGATGGGATTATTCACTGCATCAAACGGTTTGGTTGGATCTACAGTAATCACTTTACCATTCACATCATAAGGGGTTTCTCCCGTCCCCCCAAAAGCTGAGGTATTGGGTAAACCTGAAATATCTTTACCATTACGGTCTTTCAAATTAATGGTTTTGATTAGTTTGACGGTGCCATTGTCCTGAATTTCAAACAAACCAATTTTGGGAACATAATTGGGAATCGCAAACACTTTACCTGCACCATA
Organism: Acinetobacter sp. Ag2; assembly: GCF_001005515.1. NCBI lineage: Bacteria > Pseudomonadati > Pseudomonadota > Gammaproteobacteria > Moraxellales > Moraxellaceae > Acinetobacter > Acinetobacter sp. Ag2. The sequence goes on along the minus strand of NZ_LBNA01000046.1, from coordinate 13,694 downwards.
CAGCTTGTCAGTAAAGTCAGCATTCGGTCCTCGATCTGTCAAAGCATAGAATTGCTTTTTATTTGTCGGGTGAGCAGTGGCATCAGAACCAAAACCACCTTGACGAATATCAAAGCTACTATCAATGGTCGTGCCATTTGCATCATGTCGTGCGAGTACAGTAAATGGTAATGCGACGCCTTGAGCAAATAAATTCGGTTTACAACTGTCCTCATTTTTTGTGACTTCACTGGCTTCCAGTTTACTATTTCCATTCCTATCTACCCCGCTTTGAACACGTGTTCCTCCCATCACACAAGCCTCATCGCCAAAGGCTAAACTTATACTTTGAGTAAGTGTTTTGCTGTTGGTTGAGTCTTTATTATCATCATCTGAACATGCTGTTAAGCCGAATAAACTACATAAAACTAAAGTTAAAGTGGTTTTACGAATTGTCAGTTTACTTATCTGTGCTTTATTCATTGTACTTAGTGCCTGATTTAATGGAAATTCCAATACTAATTTCGGCAAGTGACATCAACATGACAGTGACTCAACTAAGCGATATTCGGTATTTACATATTCAATTCTGTGTAAACGGCACATCGCTAAGACTTTGTCTTTATCTTTTTTTATGATTTTAAAATATAGAAACCCTTGTTTACTTCATATATTTATTTGTTACACTCTATTGAATTTTAATAAAAAGTTGACGGAATATGACTTATAAAGACGAAACACTTGCCATTCACGCAGGCTATGAACCAGAAGCAACAACTAAAGCCGTTGCTGTTCCAATTTATCAAACGACATCCTATGCCTTTGATAATACCCAGCATGGTGCAGATCTATTTGATCTCAAAGTTCAAGGCAATATTTATACCCGTATCATGAATCCAACCACAGCTGTGCTTGAACAACGTCTGGCTGCACTTGAAGGTGGAATCGGTGCTTTAGCATTGGCTTCGGGCATGTCAGCAATCACCTATTCGATTCAAACCATTGCCGAAGCTAGCGATAATATTGCATCTGTATCGACGCTATATGGTGGAACATACAATTTATTTGCGCATACTTTGCCGAAACAAGGCATTGAAGTACGTTTTTTTGATTACCAAAATCCTGAAGCACTGCGCAACCTGATTGATGAAAAAACCAAACTGGTCTTTGTTGAATCAATCGGCAACCCATTGGGCAATATTATCGATCTTGAGGCGATTGCCAAAATCGCGCACGAATACGGCGTTCCTGTCATTGTTGATAATACTGTTGCTACCCCTGCCTTGCTCAAGCCTTTTGAACATGGTGCTGATATTGTCGTACATTCTTTGACGAAATACATTGGTGGTCATGGCAACTCCATTGGCGGCGCCATTGTAGACAGTGGGAAATTCCCTTGGGGTAAATATCCTGAACGTTTTAAAGTCTTAAATACACCTGATCCAAGTTATCATGGTGTGAATTATGTAGAAGCCTTAGGTGAAGCCGCATATATAGCGCGAGCGCGTGTTGTGCCTTTACGTAACACTGGTGCTGCGATTAGCCCACTCAGTGTATTCCTTATTTTACAGGGCTTAGAAACGCTCAGTTTACGTATGGAACGTCATACCGAGAATGCACAAAAAGTTGCAGAATACTTGCAAGCACATCCTAAAGTGCAATGGGTCAACTATGCCGGTTTAAAAGACCATCCACAACATGCCTTAGCTCAAAAATATGTCAAAGGTAAACCATCTGCCATCTTATCTTTTGGAGTACAAGATGGTCGTGAAGGTGGAACTCGTTTTATTGATGCCCTACAACTCTTTACTCGTTTAGTCAACATTGGTGATGCCAAAAGCTTGGCATGTCATCCAGCAACCACGACTCATCGCCAACTCAATGAAGAAGAATTAAAAGCGGCTGGGGTCAGTATTGATATGGTTCGCTTATCTGTAGGCATTGAACATATTGATGATTTGATTGCAGATTTAGAGCAAGCCTTGGCACAAGTTTAATTCGTTGAGTTGATGTTTTTTCAAAACCGATGCCCCAACAAAAAGACCTGAATAATTCAGGTCTTTTTGTTTAAGTCTTTAGGCTACGTTAAATTATTTTCCTTGAACTTTTTGTTCAATTTCTTCAATGTTGGTATGACGCACATCAAAACCTTTCGCCATATAAATGACTTGTTCTGAAATATTACGTGCATGATCACCAATACGTTCCAATGAGCGCAATACCCACATCACATTAATAACACGACTAATATGTCGAGGATCTTCAATCATATACGTCATGAGTGTACGTGTTGCCGACTGATACTCACGGTCAATATCTGCATCTGCCAACAAAACTTTTAATGCTTGTTCAGCATCGACACGGGCAAAAGCATCCAAAGCATCATGAATCATGACACGAACTTGATTGCCAATATGGCGTGTTTCCATATAGCCACGAGGTGACTCACCTTCTTCGCACAATGTCTGTGCAATACGGGCGATTTTTGCGGCTTCATCACCAATCCGTTCTAAATCCGTGTTTGCCTTACTCATCGCAATCACCATGCGCAAATCAATTGCCGCGGGATGACGACGTGCCAAAATCAAAGTCAGTGCTTCATCGATTTCACGTTCATAACGGTTGACGGTATTGTCTTGAAACTGCACATCTATTGCCATATTGGCATTGGTATCTAACAAAGCATGCACCGCATTTGCCACTTGTTGCTCTACTAAACCCCCCATGGTCATAAATTTGGTATTTACATCCTGTAGATCTTCATTGAATTGTGAAGAAATGTGATGGTTTAATACAGGATTACTTGGGCTCAAAGTTTGATACTCCACAGGCAACAAATGCGACTTTTTAGACTTAATATTAAACCATAGCAATGATGAACATTTTATGACAAGTATTTTTCTTTTAGATGAACTTTCATTGAAGCAATGTTGATTTTTCATCTTCAAGATTTAGCTCAAATCATAGCACTCACTTTATATAATTTATATATACTGACATTTAATTTAAGATAAACCGCAGGCTTATTTTTAGGCAAATTATTCAATAAATGAACGCTGCATAGCCATGAAAAAATTTGCCATTTCCGTTAAAATCGTAACGTTTCATTATCACAAAACTACAAAATATTTCATTTATTTAGCTTTGATTCAGCGACAATAGCAAAGTACCACATTGAGCTTCCTTGTTATATCGGTCTAATGAAATTTCCTCGCAACCCTATTCATTATCTCATTTCGAGCATACTCGTAGTTTTGAGTGGCTTGGTAGTGGTCGCGTGTCAAAAACCAACAACGGATATCGTACAAGAGTCAAAGGAAGCACCAAAAACAGAAAATCCTGTTCCTGATCTGACGCAAATTTGTCAAAATCTAAAAAATGAAATGTTGGCAATTAATCCGCAAAGAACAACTTTAGCGATTGAACAGGTGAATCAAGACATTCGCATGTGCTTACCTTTGTTAAAATCTACAGAACAAATGGAACTCATGCATCAATCCAAAAAGATGTACCAACAATTTCTACAAATAGATCGAACATCAGAACAACAGCAAGCATTTGAAAACTATGTGTTAGATCAGGCAGCATATCCCACCATTCAGCAGAATAAATTTGAACAACTCAATTTGCGCGATCAATATTTATTGCGCCATAAAGGACAGGCTTATATTGAGTTAACAAACCAGACTGAGGATGCAATCAACTATCGCCGAAGCCCTCAGTATTTGGCAAAAGTTTTTGCACCTTATCTGCAAGCACCTGAACAAGTATTTATCGAAAATCTGGCAGAGCAAAATGCGCAACCGCTTTTCAAAAATAATAAATTGAACCTTGAGCCTGATGAAATTGCCAAGCGCGCTAAATTTTGGCAAGAATATCTTGTGACGTATCCAAATACCATTTTTCTACATGACGCGCGCTTTTTAAAAAATGCTTACAGCAGCTTGTTATTTTTAGGTACAGAAGGCTCGCCCATTTCGATGAATTTTGAAAATCAAAATGATATAGATGTCTCAAGTTGGTTGGTCATCGAACATTTGTCTAAAACAAATGAAGGGGAGCTTTCAGTCCAAGCCAAGAAATTTATACAATTCGTACAAATGACGCCTGAACAACGCCAACAAAAAATTCAAATCAGTGAAAAAGAACGCTTAAAATTAGAAAATCGCCCTCAATTATTGGCACTTTCTCAACTCAATCAATATTTAAATTTAAGTCCAATTGATTTTAAACATGTCAAAAAAGACTGCTTTAGTGATGCAATTTGTTCTAATACATAGATTTCTTTTCAGCTCAATTTTTATTATCCTTTCACTATTCAAAAAACTCACAACAATTGTCATACCATGAACTTTCTACAAAAAAGTGTTCCATTTGCTGCTATTTTTATTTTTACCTTGCTCAGTGCTTGTCAAAAACATGAAAATAATCAAAAAACTGAAGCCGTTAAAACATCTACATCTGAGATTGATGCCACTGAAGCCTCTCGTCCTAAAGGACCTGCTCAAGATTGTAGCCAAATCGATTCAAGTATTCAAAAGTTAGAAAAAACAGTGGTTGCTGAGGATTTGCATGATCTCAATCAATGGTTTAGAAACTGTTTATCAACTGTACCCTTAAAAACTCGTTATCAATGGCAAGCAAAATCTGAAGACATTTATCAGAAACTTGTGATGGATGCTTCACCTCAAGTATTCCAATATTTGACTGATTCTCTTGCAGAAGGTCAGTCTATGACAGCAAAGCAAAAACAAGAACTATATAAAAAGTTAAAACCGAGTGAGAAATACTTGGTAGATCATGCAAAAGACTTATATTTAGAAAAATTTTATGTGGGTGAAGGTGAATATACGTTTACCCGAAATCCACAATATGATCTCGATATTTTTGCACCCTCTTTAGAAAAATCAGATCAAGTTTATTTTAAAAAAATCCGTAAAGAGTATACAGGAGCAAACTATATACTGGATGCTGGATTGGCAATTAGTTTTGATGAAGTCGCCAACCGCTTATTATTTTGGGAAAAATTCAATAAAGACTACCCTAAAAACCATTATAAACCTCAAGTTTCAGAAAACATTGAACAATATCGTCGTGCTCTTTTTCAAGGCGATGACAATACCCGTACCCTATGGTTTGATGATGACAAAATTGCAGATGAAGAAGCCATGAAAGCCATTGAGAAAGTTGCCAAAAGCCAAACGGCAAGCCGTCAGACTGCACAAAGCTTCCTAAATTTGATCAATAAGAGTGAAACGCTTTGGCAACAAATGCCAAAGCCATCTAGAGAAAATACTCAAGATGAAACCCCTGAACAACAAAACATTCAAGAGCAACGTACAGCATTTGAACAAAAAATAAGGAAGCAGGTTGAAGAAATTCTTGCTCAAAAAAATAATTAAATTTGATAGGAGTATGTCATCACATTCCCGATGAGAACATGCTAATATTTAAACATCGCTTGACGGAGCGCGAGTAATTCCTCGCTGAGATTTAGTCAGTATTGCATCTCCTTGCCAAAACTTAAACTAAAGTACCGTTGAACCTGATCAGGTTAAGACCTGCGTAGGAATCAAGCATCTAAAAACTGACAGCCCAAAGTTTATCTATTTTTTTAGAAATACAGCATCATGCTCTTGGTCATTGTGTTGCATCAAATAGACTAAATTTGCCACCGTTTTTGGTCGTGCTTGATTCGTTGATGTCATTCATAAGGATCATTGTAATGAACCAATTAACGAATCTATCCCCTGCTGATCAATTGGCTCAACATGAGCAAGAAGCCAAAGATCTCACTCGAATTTTACCCGCATCTAAAAAAGTCTATATTCAAGGTTCACGCCCTGACATTCAGGTTCCGATGCGTGAAATTGAACTCACCGATACCCCTACAGGTTTAGGTGGGGAAAAAAATCCACCAGTGATGGTTTATGACACATCAGGGGTTTATACCGACCCGAATGTCAAGATCGACCTCAATCAAGGTTTGCCCAATGTTCGTGAAACATGGATTGCTGAACGTAACGACACTGAACGCTTAAATACCCTAACGTCTAAGTTCGGACAAGAGCGCCTCAAAGATATTCGTACAGCTGAAATCCGTTTTGCACATATTCAAAAGCCTCGTCGCGCCAAAGCAGGACATAATGTCAGCCAAATGCATTATGCCAAGCAAGGAATCATCACCCCTGAAATGGAATATATTGCGATTCGTGAAAATCAACGTCAACGTGAAGGCGTCGATATGCGTCAACATGCAGGACAAAATTTTGGTGCACATAATCTGATGGAAATCACACCCGAATTTGTGCGCAAAGAAGTCGCTGAAGGTCGCGCCATCATTCCTGCAAATATTAACCATCCAGAATGTGAACCGATGATTATCGGACGTAATTTCTTGGTTAAGATCAATGCCAATATTGGTAACTCTGCACTGGGTTCATCGATTGATGAAGAAGTTGCAAAAATGACATGGGCAACGCGTTGGGGCGCAGATACCATTATGGATCTGTCGACGGGTAAAAATATTCATGAAACACGTGAATGGATTATTCGCAACTCTCCTGTGCCAATCGGTACTGTTCCGATTTATCAAGCACTTGAGAAAGTCGATGGGGTTGCAGAAGACCTGACATGGGAAATCTTTAAAGACACCTTGATCGAACAAGCTGAACAAGGCGTGGACTACTTTACTATTCATGCAGGTGTGTTATTGCGCTATGTTCCATTAACCGCAAATCGTTTGACGGGGATTGTGTCACGTGGTGGCTCAATTATGGCGCAATGGTGTTTGGCGCATCATGAAGAAAATTTCCTTTATACGCATTTCGATGAAATCTGTGAAATCATGAAAGCTTATGATGTCTCGTTCAGTCTAGGTGATGGTTTACGTCCAGGCTGTATCCAAGATGCCAATGATGAAGCACAATTTTCAGAATTACGCACCTTGGGTGAACTCACCCATCGTGCATGGCAACATGATGTTCAAGTGATGATTGAAGGTCCAGGGCATGTTCCAATGCATATGGTCAAAGAAAATATGGACTTGCAACTTGAAGTTTGTCAGGAAGCACCTTTCTATACACTTGGACCACTGACAACGGATATTGCACCTGGTTATGACCACATTACCTCTGCGATAGGCGCGGCAATGATTGGTTGGTATGGTACAGCAATGCTGTGTTATGTCACACCAAAAGAGCATTTGGGATTACCCAACAAAAAAGATGTCAAAGACGGCATCATCACGTACAAAATCGCCGCACATGCAGCAGATTTAGCTAAAGGTCATCCAGGCGCACAGGTACGCGACAATGCGCTCTCTAAAGCACGTTTTGAATTCCGCTGGGAGGATCAATTCAATCTGAGTTTGGACCCTGATACCGCTCGCTCTATGCATGATGAAACCATGCCGAAAGAAGCACATAAATCAGCGCATTTCTGCTCCATGTGCGGACCGAAGTTTTGTTCGATGAAAATCACCCAAAATGTTCGTGACTACGCACAAAATCAGCAACATGCTGAGCAAGCGACTTCAAGCCAAACGGTGATAGAGGATGGTCTAAAAACCATGAAATCTGTCTATCATGAGCAAGGACAAAAGTTGTACCACAAAGTGTAAAGTTAAAAAAAACTTTTGTCTTTGCCTATTTCTCAGTTAGGATGAAGTGAATATGTTTCATCCTAACTACACACATGAACATCATTCAGCAAGCAACTTACACCCATAACGATGTAAAAATTCAATCTCGAGAATATGCTTTTCAGGGCTTTGTTCAAGTCGAAAAAGTCAGCTTGCAGCACCGATTATTTAACCAAACCGAATATACATCAAACATCCAACGTGAGTTAGTTCGTCGCAAAGAAGCCGCGGGTGTTTTGATTTATAATGATCAACAACAAAAATTCGCACTGATTGAACAATTTCGCGTTGGTGCAATTGATGACCCGATTTCACCTTGGCAATTAGAAATTATTGCAGGGGTATTGGATGGTGATGAATCTCCAGAAACCTGTATTCGAAGAGAAAGTCTTGAAGAATCTGGCTGTGAGCTTGAACATATTGAAGCTCTTTTTAGTTTCTATCCATCGGCTGGCGCATGTGATGAAATTTTTCATCTTTATACTGCTCAAGCGGAGTTGCCTGCCGAAGGCGGTATTTTTGGAATGCCCGATGAAGGTGAAAATATTCAACTTCATATCATCGACTATGCAGATCTTAGTATATTATTACAAAGTAATCGTTTAAAAAATGCACCAGTGATAATGGCTTTACAATGGCTACAACAGCACTTGCGTACACTTGAAAATGTCTAGGGGAAAGACATGCAATCAAAGATATTGCAGCAAACCGATAAAGATAAAGTGATCATACAGATCACAGATACACACTTAATGGATAAGCCTGATGCAAAGTTTGTCGGGATCAACCCTGAGGAAAGCTTTCATGCCGTTATGGAAGATGTTCAGCAGCGCTTTCCAAATGCTGATTTGATTCTACATACTGGTGATTTGGCCCAAGCAGCTTATCCAGAAACCTATGCACGCTATTTAAATTATATGCGGGGCTTTGGCATTGATTTTTATCATATCCCAGGAAATCATGACAATCTGAGCTTTTTCCCCTTTCATGTACCTGAACCAGAACCCACAGTGATTGAGCTTGATCAATGGTGCATTATTCTGCTTAACAGTACAGTGAGTGGGCGTACAGATGGAAAGATTCAACCTGAACAATTGGTTCGCCTAAAACAACGCTTAGAGCAACTTCGAGACAAGTTTGTGATTGTTGCCTGTCATCACAATCCTTTTGAAATGCACTCAAAATGGCTAGATCAACACAAATTAAAAAATGCCGATGAATTAAAAGCAGTGCTCGAACCATTTAACAATATCAAGCTATTATTACATGGGCATGTACATCAAGAGTCTTATAACGAGTGGAATGGCATACAGTTTATTTCTACACCAGCCACCTGTGTCCAATTTAAACCGCTTAGCCAAGAGTTTTCATTTGACCCAATTGCACCTGGTTACCGTTGCTTACATTTAAAAGCCAATGGTGAGTTTGAGACCTTTGTACATCGACTTGACCACTTCAATGTTACAATTAATGAAGAAATTTCAGGTTACTAGCTTTTCATTTTGTTTTTTTTCCATTAAGTTATTCGTCCAACAAGATATGCAGAAAGTCGAAGTCAGGGCGAGATGACTTTCATCTTTGTAAAAAAATCTATATGATGACGCCCCCGATAGATTCATTCTGTTGGTAGTGATAAAAATACTTGCATATCACCATATTTTTTGCGTATAGATAGTACGTATATGATGAGGAATGCCCTTTATGGCGAATGACAACCAAAATCAAGTCTTGGATGAGCAAACAGCATTGACGGATGACAAGTCTGCAAAACGTGTACGCAAAGCCAAGCCAAAGACCAATGAAAACGGTACTACAGCAAGTCTATTCGGTATCGAGCCTTATCAGCCAAAGAAAAATGAAGAATATATGTCTGAGGGGCAGCTCGAACATTTCCGTCAAATTTTGCTGGCTTGGAAGGCAGAGTTAATGTCGGAAGTGGATCGCACTTTAAACACGATGCAAGACGAATCTTCTTCTTTACCTGATGTAAACGATCGTGCAACACAGGAAGAAGAGTTTGCAATTGAATTACGTACTCGTGATCGTGAACGTAAATTGATTCGCAAAATCGAACAGTCTATCGAAGCCATTAAAAATGATGACTATGGTTTCTGTGAAACTTGTGGTATCGAAATCGGTTTACGTCGTTTAGAAGCACGTCCTACTGCAACTTTATGTATCGACTGTAAAACACTTGCAGAGATCAAAGAGAAGCAAAACAACGGTTAAACACTGTGTCTGCACATTCCTCCCCGACCCTTCCTGATGTTAAGGAAGGGGGGAAGCATGACCAATATAAAGGACGATTTGCACCTTCGCCCACAGGTCCTCTACACTTCGGTTCATTAATTACTGCTGTTGCCAGTTATTGCGATGCAAAAGCACATGCAGGGCAATGGATCGTCCGTATAGAAGATACGGATATTCCTCGCATCTATCCCGATAGCGAACAACACATCTTACAATGTTTAGATGCTTTTGGATTTGAATCTGATGTTGAAATCATTTATCAAAGACAACGCATTGCAATTTATGAATCTGTTATCGACCAGCTCAAACAACACAATTGGGTATATGCTTGTGCGTGTACTCGAAAGATTCTAGGTTCAAACCATATCTATACAGGCACATGTCGAGATAAACAGCTTGAGTTTAAAGATCAAGCCATTCGTGTAAAAGTCACAGATCAAAACATTTGCTTCCATGATCGTTTGCAAGGGCTACATTGCTCTAACTTACAACATGATCTTGGTGACTTTGTCCTTAAGCGCCGTGACGGCATCATCAACTATCAATTGGCAGTCGTTGTAGATGACTATTTACAAGGAATTAACCATATCGTACGTGGTTCAGACTTATTGGATAATACTGAACGTCAAATATGGCTAGGGCAACTTCTTGGCTATCCAGCAATTGAGTATATGCACCTTCCGCTCGCCATGAATGAACAAGGTCAAAAGCTCTCAAAGCAAAATCTTGCTCATGCACTAAATATTGAAAATGCAGCGCCCCTACTTTCACAGGCAATTCTCGCATTGGGTCAGGCACCTGTAGACTTAGATCAGCCTGCACATATGTTGGCTCAAGCTGTGCAACAATGGGATATTTCACGTATCCCCCAAGGTATCCATTTAATCGGCATTTATCAATAATTACAGTGCTTATATCAACAATAAAAATGCTATAAGTTCACAGCACATCTCACAAAAAAGCCATTTGATCACAAATGGCTTTTGAAGTATTCAAGCTAAGGAAAATTCTAGAAACTCGATTCTTCCCTTGCTGGGTTGGCTTCTTTGGTTGTTGCATCAATTTTTAAAATCAAACTGATCATGACTGCGCACATAATCAAAGATGAACCACCATAACTAATAAATGGAAGGGTCAAACCTTTGGTCGGCAACATGCCCATATTCATGCCTGCATTGACCAGAATTTGCAGTAAGAAAATAATACTAATTCCGTAAGCCAAATAGCCGGCACGTAAATACTGATGATTTAAAGCGCGCTGACCAATCCGAATACAACAAATCAGCATCACAAATGAAAGTAACAACACCGTCGCAATCCCAAAGAAACCAAACTCTTCACCCAAGATCGCCAACATAAAGTCTGTATGCGCCTCAGGTAAATAAGACATCTTTTGAATACTGTGTCCTAAACCGACTCCAAACCACTCACCTCGCCCAAATGCCATCAAGGCATTGGACAATTGATAACCCGAACCTAAAGGGTCAGCCCATGGGTTAGAGAATGACATCAAACGCTCATAACGGTAAGGTTCGAATACAATCAAGGAAACAAACGCAACCAGAATGGCACCAAAAGCGAAACCAAACTGAATCATCGGCGCGCCAGCAAGGAAAAACACCCCTAACATCGATACAGCAATCACCACTGTTGCCCCGAGATCAGGCTCTGCAATAATTAACCCTACCGTCAGTAACATTACGACACCGAGTCGAACCAAGCCTTTAATATTGTTTCGAACCTCTTCAGCACGACGAACCACATAATCAGCAGTAAAAATTGCCATCATCACCTTGGCAACTTCTGTCGCCTGTAAGGTGAAGCCGCCAACACGAATCCAACGTGTAGAACCGTTTACCTCTGTTCCCACCACTAAAACTGCAAGTAACAGTAGAATAGTGATCAACCACAAAGGAAAGGTATTTTTAAACCACAGATTCAGCGAAATCCGATAGGTCACTACAGCGGCTAGAAAAGCCACCACAATTGAAATCGCATGACGAATGACATAATGGAATTCGTTTTCATGCATCCGCTCCGCATACGGCATTGACGCTGAAGCAACCATCACGGTACCGATACACAATAGTGAGATGACACAAAACAGCAATACATTACGGGGGGTAATTTCTGCGGGCAATTTTGGCATCCAACGTTCATACGCTTGATGAAGTTTACTTATTGTCGTCTGAGCTAACCCAGCCATACTTTATTTTCCTTATGATTCTTTTAGTTTAGCGCATTTACATATTCAACAAAGCGATGACCGCGTTGCGGATAACCTGTAAACATATCAAAACTTGCACATGCTGGTGATAATAACACCACATCCTGTGCTTGCGTATGTTGCTGACACAGCGCCACAGCTTCCTGTAGCGTTTCAGCATGCAATAGCTCAGTTGTGCCTTGAATTGCTTTTTCGATCACAGGTCGATCTTCACCGATCAGTACCGCCAGTTTGGCATATTTTTCTAAGGACTGGCGTAAAGCAGTAAAATCTTGCCCTTTGCCTTGACCACCTAGAATAATTGCCACTTTGCCACCTTGCGCTTCAATTGCAGCACCTAAACCATCTAAAGCAGCCAAAGTTGCTCCAATATTGGTCCCTTTAGAATCATTATAATAGCGAACACCCGCCACTTCTTTAACGAATTCACAACGATGCTCTAAACCTTTGAAGGTCTTTAGTGTTTCCAACATCTTGTCTATCGGTAGACCAATCGCTTCACCTAAAGCCAAACATGCCAAAGCATTCGCAACATTATGCGTACCTTGGATGTACATCTCCGAACTTTTCAGCAATCGTTCACGACCACGCGCTAACCAGATCGTACCATTGTCTTCTCTGAGAATACCGTATTGTTTTAAATCAGGTGCATTGAGACCAAAGCTTTGCATTGGGGTTACATCTGGAACCAACGGACGAGTGAGTGAGTCATCACGGTTAAACACCACTTTTTTCACACCTTGGAAAATACGATGTTTCGCCGCATGATAACCCGCCATATCACCATGACGATCCAAATGGTCTTCACTCATATTTAACACCACAGCAACTTCAGCATTTAAATTTGAAGTGGTTTCAAGCTGGAAGCTCGACAGTTCAAGAATATAGACATCAGGATCATCACGCGTTAGATCCAAGGCTGGGCGTCCAAGATTGCCTCCAACAGCAACTTTAACACCTGCATCCTGCGCCATTAAACCGATCAAGGTCGTTACTGTACTCTTGGCATTTGAGCCAGTAATCGCAACAATTGGTTTATCTGTTGCACGACGCAAAATCTGAATCTCGCTAACGACTGGAATCCCTTTAGCGATCGCCGCTTGAATCTCTGGCAGTTTAATATCCAATCCCGGGCTAATGACAATTTCTTCCGCTTGCAACAGCAAATCTTGGTCCAATTTACCAAAACTGGTTTGCACTGTTGCTGGAATTTGATCGTGTCCTGGTGGGAGTTGACGTGAATCAGTGACTGCAACACGGTAGCCATTTTCATGCAGAAAATTTACAGCTGAAACGCCTGAAATTCCAAGCCCAGCCACAACTTTTAAACCACCACGTTGTATCAACATTTTTTCCCACCAGCATTAAGATTTTAAAACTTGCAAAATGTTAGCACTTTGGCGATTTGAAAGCTTTTTATGTTTGCAGTTTCTGAAGTTTTTTTTGTGTCAGTGCGTAAAAATATCGTCATATTATTCTGATTTATTGCGATGGCTTTTTTAAATTTCTTCGATGATAACCTGCGATCATATGATAGATACCACGCAGCCGAATGTTGAGTACAACAGTCGGCTGATTGGTATCTATTCTCAATGT